>NZ_JAATOS010000892.1:0-854 GCF_011806505.1 Salipiger sp. HF18
GCGCGGCACAGCTCGGCGGACAGCGCCCCGAGCTCGACACGCTGCGTGCCGCCGCGACGCTGGCGCTGGACGAGCGCGGCCTGCTGCCGATCGACAGCCCCTCGGGCGTGGCCGACCTCGAGCTGAGCGGCGTCAACGGCAACTGGTGGATCGGGCTTTCGGTGCTGCACACGCTCTTCGTGCGCGAGCACAATGCCGTGGTGGCGCGACTCAGGGTCGATTATCCGAACGCCTCCGGGGAATGGCTCTTCGGCAAGGCCCGGCTCGTGGTTTCGGCGCTGCTGGCCAAGATCCACACGGTGGAATGGACGCCCGCGCTGATGGACAGCCCGGTCGGACGCATGGCCATGCGGGGCAATTTCTGGGGCCTGATCGGTGAGCGCGCCACCGTCGCCAACGGACGTTTCTCGGAAAGCGAGGTGGTCAACGGCATCCCCGGCTCGCCCGCCGATCACCACGGTGCGCCCTATGCGATGACCGAGGAATTCGCCGCGGTCTACAGGCTGCACTCGCTGATGCCCGACGACTACGATTTCCGCCGCGCCGCCGATGACAGCCCGGTCTTGAAGACCGACCTTGCCGGCGTCAGCCACGGCGCCGCGCACCGGCTCTACCGCGAACTCGGGTTCGACGACGTGCTCTACTCGCTCTGCACCGAGCACCCCGGCGCGCTGGTGCTGCACAACTTCCCCAGGGGCCTGCGCAACCTGCACCGCGAGAACGGCCGGGTGGTCGACCTTGCCGCCATCGACGTCCTGCGCGATCGCGAGCGCGGCGTGCCGCGCTTTGCCGAGTTCCGGCGGCAGATCGGCATGTCCGTGCCGCAGACCTTCGGGGACATCACCTCGAACCCC
>NZ_JAATOS010000893.1:0-837 GCF_011806505.1 Salipiger sp. HF18
GGCGCGGGCTCGTCCGGCGTGCAGATCGCAGACGAGCTGTCGCGCTCCGGCCGCAAGGTCTGGCTGTCGGTCGGCCCGCACGACCGTCCTCCGCGCAGCTATCGCGGCCGCGATTTCGTCTGGTGGCTGGGCGTGCTCGGCAAGTGGGACATCGCGCGTCAGGAGCCGGGCCGCGAGCACGTCACCATCGCCGTGAGCGGTGCCCGCGGCGGCGAGACCATCGACTTCCGCCGTCTGGCGCAGCAGGGCATCACGCTTCTCGGCCGCACAGAGAGCTTCGAGAACGGCACCGTGCGCTTCGCCGGTGACGTGGCCACGCAGGTCAACGCCGGCGACGCCAACTACCTGTCGCTGCTCGACGAGGCCGACGCCTATGTCGAACGCATGGGCCTCGACCTGCCCGAGGAGCCCGAGGCGCGCCAGATGGTCTCCGACCCCGAGTGCCTGCGCAACCCGGTCACCGCGCTCGACGCCGCGGCCGAGGGCGTGACGTCGGTGATCTGGGCCACGGGCTATGGCGTCGACTATGGCTGGCTCGAGGTCGACACCTTCGACGAGGGCGGCCGCCCGCGCCACCTGCGCGGCATCTCGGACGAGCCGGGCGTCTATTTCCTTGGGCTGCCCTGGCAGTCGCGCCGGGGCTCCAGCTTCATCTGGGGCGTGTGGCACGACGCCAAGCACATCGCCGACCACATCCTGACGCAGGCAAGCTACTTCGACTACAACGACGAAGCCTGCGCACGGGCCGGGGCAGAGGCGCCCGTCAAGGCCCTGGCGCAAGGCTGACCAGGACGCCACAAGGAGACCGAAAATGGCCCATACCCGCATCCGTCCGTT
>NZ_JAATOS010000894.1:0-834 GCF_011806505.1 Salipiger sp. HF18
GGCCGAGGAACCGCCGGCGGTCTTCGTCTATTCCACCTGCGTGCCCGCGCTCATCGGCGACGACATCGACGCGGTCTGCAAGGCCGCCACCGCCAGGTTCGGCACACCCTGCATCCCGGTGAACGCGCCGGGCTACGTGGGCTCGAAGATCCTCGGCAACAAGCTCGCGGGCGAGGCAATGCTCGACCACGTCATCGGCACCGTCGAGCCCGCGGAGCTGACCCCCTGCGACATCAACATCGTCGGCGACGACAACCTCAGTGGCGAGCTCTGGCAGGTGAAGCCGCTGCTCGACAGGCTGGGCATCCGCATCCTCGGCTCGCTCGCCGCCGACGCCCGCTACAGGCAGGTCGCCATGATGCACCGTGCCAAGGTGACCATGATGGTCTGCTCCAAGGCGGTCATCAACATCGCCCGCAAGCTCGAGGAGCGCTACGGCCTCCCCTATTTCGAGGGCTCGTTCTACGGCATCTCTGACACCTCCGACAGCTTGCGCCAGATGTGCCGCCTGATGGTGTCGCAGGGCGCGGACCCCGCGCTTCTCGACCGCTGCGAGGCGCTGATCGCCGGGGAGGAAGCCGCGATCCGGGCCGATCTCGAGCCGTTCCGCCCCCGCGTCGAGGGCCGCAAGGTGCTGCTCTACACCGGCGGCCACAAGTCCTGGTCGGTGGTGGCGGCGCTGCAGGAGCTGGGGATGAAGGTCATCGGCACCTCGGTCCGCAAGGCCGCCGAAGAGGACAAGGGCCGCGTCGTCGACATCATGGGCGACGATCCCTCGGCGCTGCAATCCCACATCGTCACACGCACCGTGAAGGAGGCCGCCGAATGAAGGTC
>NZ_JAATOS010000895.1:0-832 GCF_011806505.1 Salipiger sp. HF18
GCAGCTTGCCCGCGCCCGCAGGCGCGTCTGCGTTCTCGACACCGGCGCACCCCGCAACCGCTTTGCCGCCGCCTCGCACGGGTTTCCCGGGCAGGACGGGCGCACTCCGCAGGACATCCGCGCGGCCCTCAGACACGAACTCGCGGCCTACCCTACCCTGTCCTTCCGGGCTGGCGCGGCGGCGTCAGCGGCCCGCGAGGGGGACGGATTTCAGGTGGCATTGGCAGAGGGCGGAGACATCACCGCGCGGCGGCTGGTCCTGGCCTTCGGCGTCCGCGACAGCCTGCCCGACTTGCCGGGTCTGTCCGAACGCTGGGGGGCCACTGTGCTGCATTGCCCCTATTGTCACGGCTATGAGCTGAACGGCGCGCCGGTCGGCGTTCTGGCGCGCGGTGAGGCGGCGCTGCATCAGGCGATGCTGCTGCCCGACTGGGGGCCGACCACGCTCTTCACGCAAGGGGCGCTCGCGTTGAGCGGGGAACAACGGCAGAGCCTGACCGCCCGGGGCGTCACGGTCGAGGAAACGCCCGTCGCGGCGCTGATCGGCACCGCCCCGGCGCTTGACGGGGTGCGGCTGGAGGACGGCCGTGAAGTCGCGCTGGCGGCGCTGTTCCTGGCCCCGGACACAGTGCCCTCCTGCGATCTGGCGGAGGCTCTCGGTTGCTCCATGACGGACGGACCGACCGGTCCCTATGTGGCCGTCGACCCGATGCAGGCCACCAGCCAGCCCGGCGTCTTTGCCGCCGGCGACCTTGCCAGCCCCATGCCCAATGCAACGATTGCGGCGGCGGCGGGCGTGATGGCGGGCACCGCCGCGCCTCCCTCGCGGGTC
>NZ_JAATOS010000896.1:0-832 GCF_011806505.1 Salipiger sp. HF18
GGTGTCGACGACGAAGCGCGTCGGCACGCCGTTGATCTCGAGCGAGACGTAGTAATGCCCGTCGGGCGCGCGCGGCAGCTCGACGCGGCCCTCGTCGGCAAAGACCGCCTGCCGCGGCATCACCGTCTGGCGGATGTCGCCCCAGAGCCCCACCGCGGCGATGACGCCAAGGAAGATTAGCCCCCACGCGGCAAGGTACTGCAGCTTGCGCCCGAGCTTCTCGCGGTTCTGCACGAACATCCAGAACACCAGCACCACGGCCAGAAGTCCGAGATAGGCGAGGGTTCCGAAATCCATCTGGGTCACTGTCGCGCTCCGGGTCGTCGCGGTGGCCGGACGCGACCGCTCTGATAGATGTAGGGCGCGCGCGCCGTCAAAACAGGGGCGCGGGCCGCTCGGTCCGCGCGGCTCAGCCGAGGGCGCCGATGTTGCGCAGACCGTCGATGACGAACTGCACCGACAGCGCCGCCAGCAGCATCCCCAGAAGCCGCGTCACAACGACGATGCCGGTATGCCCCAGCGCGTGCTCGATGATGCCCGCGCTGAGGAAGAACAGCAGCACGACGAGCAGCACCACCACCAGAACAGCAAGGATCGCCGCGATCTCGAGCACCGAGCTGGTCTGGCCGGCGAGCAGGATCATGGTGGCAATGGCGCCGGGGCCAGCGATCAGCGGGATGGCGATGGGAAACACCGAAGGGTCGGGCAGGGCGTCCTCTTCCCCGGCCTTGTCCTCGCGCCGCTTCGAGCGCCGTTCGAAGAGCATGTCGAGCGCGGTGAGGAATAGCAGGATCCCGCCCGCGATGCGGAAGGCGGGCATGGAAATGCCGAT
>NZ_JAATOS010000897.1:0-829 GCF_011806505.1 Salipiger sp. HF18
CCCTGGGTCGTGCTGATCGCCATCGCGGGCCTCGTGGCACACTACTGCCTGACCACCGCGCTCAGCCTCGCGCCGGCGCCCGTGGTCATGCCCATCGACTTCGCCCGCCTGCCGGTCGCGGCGCTGGTCGGGATCATCCTCTACCAGGAGGCGCTGGACCCTTACGTTTTCATCGGGGCGGCAATCATTTTCGGGGCGAACTACTTCAACATCCTGCACGAGACCCGCCCGCGTCCGGTCACCACGACACAAAAGTGACGTAGCGGCGCCGAACGTCAACTTACGCCGGGTCAATAATTGACCGGTAAACGCCCCCCTGCGTAACCTGCTCTAACGGAGGAGCAAGACGATCAGGGAGAGGGACATCATGAGATCGTTTATGTACGGGGCCGCGACGCTGGCCCTGTCGGCCGCGGCTGCTCAGGCAGGCGGTGTCGAGCGGACGACCCAGTCGGCGCTCATTCTATTCGAACCCGGCAATGTGTTCGAGCTTTCATTGGCTTACGTGGATCCGAGCCTGAGCGGCGAGAATATCTCTCCGCCCTTTCCGGCGCAGGACATTGGCGATGTGGGCGAGGACTTCTGGCTGCCGTCCTTTGCGCTGAAGTACGATCTCAACGACAGGATCGCGCTGGCGTTCATCTACGACCGCCCCTATGGCGCGGACGTCGCCTACGAAAGCGGGAACTTCCCGTTCGGCGGCACCACCGCCGAGGCCCAGACCCACGCCCTGACGGCGCTGGTGAAGTACAAGTTCAACGACAATTTCAGCGTCTTCGGCGGGCTCCGGCAGCAGAAGGCCGAGGGCTCGATCCACCTCGAGGGCCTC
>NZ_JAATOS010000898.1:0-827 GCF_011806505.1 Salipiger sp. HF18
ATCGACTTGTGGCAGTTGCGGTCCACGACCACCACGTCGCCGGGCGCCACGGTGTGGTGCCAGACCATCTTGTTCGAGGTCGAGGTGCCGTTGGTCACGAAGAAGCAGTGATCGGCGTTGAAGATCCGCGCGGCGTTGCGCTCGGAGGCGCCAATGGCGCCGTTGTGGTCGAGCAGCTGGCCCAGTTCCTCGACCGCGTTGCAGACGTCGGCGCGCAGCATGTTCTCGCCGTAGAACTGGTGGTACATCTGCCCGATCGGCGATTTCAGGAACGCCACGCCGCCGGAGTGGCCGGGACAGTGCCACGAGTACGACCCGTCCTCGGCGTAATCCAGCAGCTCCTTGAAGAACGGCGGCTGGATGCCCTCGAGATACCCCTTGGCCTCGCGGATGATGTGGCGGGCGACGAACTCGGGTGTATCCTCGAACATGTGGATGAAGCCGTGCAGCTCGCGCAGGATGTCGTTGGGCAGGTGCCGCGAGGTCTTGGTCTCGCCGTAGACGTAGATCGGCACGTCGGCGTTCTTCCAGCGCACTTCCTCGATGAAGGTGCGCAGGCTCAGCACTGCCGGATCAAGATCGGGGCCGGGGGTGAACTCCTCGTCGTCGATCGAGAGGACAAAGGCGCTGGCACGGCTCTGCTGCTGCGCGAATTGCGACAGGTCGCCGTAGCTGGTGACGCCCAGCACCTCGAAGCCTTCTTTCTCTATGGCCTCGGCCAGCGCACGAATGCCCAGCCCCGAGGTGTTTTCGGAGCGGAAATCCTCGTCGATGATGACAATGGGGAAACGGAACTTCATGTGCCTCTCCTCTCGGCCGGCGTGGGA
>NZ_JAATOS010000899.1:0-827 GCF_011806505.1 Salipiger sp. HF18
CAGTGCCGGTACTGCGGCTCTTCGGCGTCGAGCTGGCGGCGCACCGAGGCGAGGTGCAGCCGCGCGGATTCCGCGTCGCCCTCACGCATCTGGTCGTAAGTCGCCTGCGCCACGTCCGGTGCCACGGGATGCACCGCACGGCCGGTGGACATGGCGAGAAGCTGCACCTCGGCGGCGCGCTCGAGGTAGTAGAGGTCGTCCCAGGCCTCGGCGATGGTCTGACCCAGCACCATGACGCCGTGGTGCTTCATGAAGACGATGTCCGCCTCGCCCACCGCCTCGGCGATGCGCTTGCCCTCGGCGTTGTCGAGCGCGAGCCCGTTGTAGTCGTGGTCCACGGCGGTGCGGCCGAAGAACTTGAGCGCGGTCTGCCCGGCCCAGATCAGCGGCTCGCCCTCGGTCATCGAGAGCGCGGTCGCGTAGGGCATGTGGGTGTGGAACGCCGCCTTCGCCCGCGGCAGGCGGCGGTGCATCTCGGCGTGGATGTAGAAGGCGGTGGCCTCGGGGGTGCCATTGCCCTCGACCACGTTGCCCTCGTAGTCGCAGATCAGCAGCGACGAGGCGGTGATCTCGCGGAAGGCGAAGCCGTAGGGGTTCACGAGGAAAAGGTCGTCATGCCCCGGCACCACCGCCGAGAAGTGGTTGCAGATGCCCTCTTCGAAGCCATAGCGCGCCGCCATGCGGAAGCAGGCGGCGAGATCCTCGCGCGCGCCGCGGATGGCGTCGGTGCCAAGGTCGGGGCGGTTGAGAAGCGTCGGTGCGGCGGGGGGCTGGGCGTTGGAAAGGCTGTGGGGCATGCGGGCGGCCTGTCGGGTCGTTGTCCTTGC
>NZ_JAATOS010000900.1:0-827 GCF_011806505.1 Salipiger sp. HF18
ATCACCACGGACATCGAGGAGGTGCTGCCGGTCCTGCCGGACTGGGTGATGCCGATGGCGGTGGTGGTGGCGTTCTTCCTGCTGGGGCTGGTGATCTTCCGGCTGGTCTTTGCGGTGCTGAACCGGGCTGTTGCGAAGAAGGACCTGTTCTGGCGCAGCCTCGTCGCCCGCACCCGCCGCCCGCTGCGGCTTGGGCTCGTCGTGGCGACGCTGACCATGGGCGTCGCGGTGGCGCCGCTCAGTCCCGAGCAGACCGATTTCGGCCAGCACGCGCTTCTGATCGCCTTCATGGTGCTGGTGGCCTGGACGCTGCACACGGCGCTGCACATCTGGACGACAGTGCACCTGCGCAAGTTCACGCTCGGTTCCGAGGACAATTTCCTGGCCCGCAAGCACGTCACCCAGAGCCGCATCATGGTGCGGCTGGCGGGCTGGGTGATCGTCATCGTGGTGACGGCGGCGATCCTGATGACCTTCGAGGGGGTGCGGCAGTGGGGCGTGTCGCTGCTGGCGGCGGGCGGTGCCGCGGGCATCGTCGTCGGCTTCGCCTTCCAGCCGGTGCTGAAAAACCTGATCGCCGGGATCCAGCTTGCCGTCACCCAGCCGATCCGCATCGACGACGCGGTGATCGTCGAGGGCGAATGGGGCTGGGTCGAGGAGATCACCGGCACCTACGTGGTGATCAAGATCTGGGACTGGCGTCGCCTCGTGGTGCCGCTCAGCTATTTCATCGAGCAGCCGTTCCAGAACTGGACCCGCGACAGCTCGTCGCTGATCGGGGGCGTGCTGCTCTACCTCGACCACTGCGCCGACATCAAGCGGTTGCG
>NZ_JAATOS010000901.1:0-824 GCF_011806505.1 Salipiger sp. HF18
GGCTCATCGCGCTCGACGGCGAGGACATCTACGACAAGCGCGTCGACCCGGTGCAGCTGCGCGCCAAGGTGGGCATGGTGTTCCAGAAGCCGAACCCGTTCCCCAAGTCGATCTACGACAACGTGGCCTACGGCCCGCGCATCCACGGTCTCGCCCGCAACAAGGCCGAGCTCGACGAGATCGTCGAGAGGGCCCTGCGCCGCGGCGCCATCTGGAACGAGGTGAAGGACCGCCTGGACTCGCCGGGCACCGGCCTCTCGGGTGGTCAGCAGCAGCGTCTGTGCATCGCGCGCGCCGTGGCCACCGAGCCCGAGGTGCTGCTGATGGACGAGCCCTGCTCGGCGCTCGACCCCATCGCCACCGCCCAGGTCGAGGAACTGATCGACGAACTGCGCGAGAACTACAGCGTGGTGATCGTGACGCACTCGATGCAGCAGGCCGCACGCGTGAGCCAGAAGACGGCCTTCTTCCACCTCGGCAACCTCGTCGAGTACGGGGAGACCAGCCAGATCTTCACCAACCCCGTGGACCCGCGCACGGAATCCTACATCACTGGCCGGATCGGATAATCGTCATGAGCGAACTGAAGCAACACATCGCCTCGGCGTTTGACAGGGATCTCGAGGGCGTCCAGGCCCAGATCCTCAAGATGGGCGGTCTGGTCGAGGTCGCGATCCACGACGCCGCCAAGGCGCTCGAGGCCCGCGACGAGGAGCTGGCCGAGCGCGTGCGCCTCGGCGACAGCGCCATCGATGCGATGGACGAGGCCCTGAACGAGGAGGTCGCGCGCCTCATCGCGCTGCGCCAGCCGATCGCCTCGGACC
>NZ_JAATOS010000090.1:0-12961 GCF_011806505.1 Salipiger sp. HF18
CGCCGAAATGGCAGCCGCTGCTGCGCGACCGGCCGGTGCTTCTGGTCGACGACGTGATGACCTCGGGCGCGACGCTTTCCATGGCGACCGAGGCCTGTGTTGCAGCAGGCGCAAGCGAAGTTTGTGTCTGCGTGCTGGCGCGCGTTGCAAAGGATACCTAGATCTCTTCAGATATCCGGAACTTTGCGAAGGGACCATCCATGCAGCCGATCGAGATCTACACCAGCCCCTATTGCGGCTACTGCCACGCCGCGAAGCGTCTTCTCAGCTCCAAGGGCGCCGACTTCACCGAGATCGACGTCATGGAAGACCCCTCGCGCCGCCCCGAGATGGTGCAGCGCGCCAACGGGGGGCGCACTGTGCCGCAGATCTTCATCGGCAAGACCCACGTGGGCGGCTGCGACGAGCTTTATGCGCTCGAGAGGGACGGCAAGCTCGACGCCCTGCTGAACGGGTGACGGCGGGTTTGCGGGGGTGGTCCTATGGTTTGTATTGACCCCGTGGGCCCGGACGTTCAAACAACGCCCACTCTCACCCAGCCCCTCTCACCGTCCTTGCCGCTGACCGATCCGGAATGAACAACCCTCAGAATGCGCTCGCGATTTCGCTGTTCAGCGAGCTGATCATGGCAGATCAGCTCCTGCGGAACCGGCTCACCCGGGTGCTTCCGAACAAGATGGAGATCTCGCATTTTTCGGTGCTGAACCATCTCGCCCGGGTCAACGAGGAACGTACGCCGGCGCAGCTGGCGCGCAGCTTCCACGTCACGCGGGGGGCGATGACCAATACCATCGCCAAGCTCGAGATGGCGGGCTACGTGCATATCCGTCCCGACTGGGACGATGCGCGGCGCAAGATGGTGTCGATCAGCCCGGCGGGCAAGAGCGCCCGCGAGGCGGCGCTGGCCGCCATGGCGCCGGTGATCTCGGAGATGGTGGAGGAGCTCGGCGCCGAGAAGGTCCGCGCGGCGCTTCCGGTGCTGCGCGAACTGCGCCTGAAGCTCGAGGCGGACTGACGCCCGCCCCCGATCATGGGAAATGCGGCTCTATGCCAGCACGGGATGCCGGTTCGACGCCGCGAACTCGGTGATCTTCAGCGCGATCACGCCGGCCTCGACGAAGGGATCCTGCGCCATCAGCGCCTCGACCTCTTCCAGCGAGGTGCCCATTGCGATCACCACGCCGCCGGTGCGCGGGTTTTTCGGCCCGGAGGCAAGGAAGCGACCCTCGGCATAGCCCTGCTTCACGAAGGCCATGTGCGGCTCGAGCACCTTCTGCACCTCCTCGAAGGGCACGGTGTACTCGATGTCGATGACGAAGAGGGCGCTGCCTTCGGGAATGACGCTCATGCGGCGGGCTCCGGGTTGATCGCGGCGGTGACGTAGTTCACCGACAGGTCGCGGTCCGAAATGCTCCAGGACCAGCTGACGGGGTTGAAGACGTATCCCTTGCGGTCGACGGGATCGAGCCCGGCCTTGCGCATCAGCTCGCAGAGCTCGTCGGGGGTTATGAACTTCGACCATTCGTGCGTGCCCTTGGGCAGCCAGCGCATCACCCACTCAGCGCCGACGATGGCCATGGCAAAGCTCTTGGCGTTGCGGTTGATGGTCGAACACAGGTGCAGCCCGCCGGGCTTCAGCAGCTGGCGGCAGGCGGTGAGGTAGGCCAGCGGGTCGGCCACGTGCTCGACCACCTCCATGTTCAGCACCACGTCGAACCGCTCGCCCGCCTCGGCCAGCGCCTCGGCGGTGGTGTGGCGGTAGTCGATCTCCAGCCCTGACTGCTCGGCATGAAGCTGCGCCACCGGGATGTTGCGCTCGGCGGCGTCGACCCCCACGACCTCGGCCCCGAGCCGGGCCATCGGCTCGCAGAGCAACCCGCCGCCGCAGCCGATGTCGACGATGCGCAGCCCCTTGAAGGGCCTGGGCGCGGACAGGTCGCGGCCGTACTCGCCGGCCACCTGGCGGGTGATGTAGTCGAGCCGCACCGGGTTCATCATGTGCAGCGGTTTGAACTTGCCGTGCGGGTCCCACCACTCGGCGGACATGGCCTCGAACTTGGCGATTTCGGACGGATCGACGGTAACGCTCATCTCTCGCAATTCCCCCATGGTCTTTCGGGTCACCCTGCCAATATAGTCGAGGCATGGACAAATTCCCGGGTCAGAAGCGCGCAGTGCAGTACCTTTACCCGCCCATTGACCCGTTCGATCAACGCATGATCGACATGGGCGATGGGCACAAGATCTATATGGAACAGTGCGGCAACCCGCGCGGTGTGCCCGTCATCGTTCTTCACGGAGGCCCGGGGGGCGGCAGCTCGCCCGCGATGCGCCGCTATTTCGACCCGAGGGTGTTCCGCGTCGTGCTCTTCGACCAGCGCGGCTGCGGGCGGTCGCGGCCCCATGCCAGCGTCACCGACAACACCACGTGGCACCTCGTGTCGGACATCGAGCGCATCCGCGAGGACCTCGGCATCGACCGTTTCATCGTCTTCGGCGGCAGCTGGGGCGCAACGCTGTCGCTGATCTATGCCATCAGCCACCCCGAGCGGGTGCGCCAGCTGGTGCTGCGCGGCGTCTTCATGATGACCCGGACCGAGCTCGACTGGTTCTACGGCGGCGGCGCCGGGCAGTTCTGGCCCGAGCCTTGGGAGCGGTTCACCGACCTCATCCCCGAGGACGAGCACGGGGACCTGATCGGCGCCTACCACCGCCGCCTGTTCAGCGGCAACCTGCGGGAAGAGACCCGCTACGCCCGCGCCTGGTCGGCCTGGGAAAACGCGCTGGCGTCGGTCTATTCCAACGGCACCGGCGGCGAGGCGCCCGGCGACTACGCCCGCGCCTTCGCCCGTCTCGAGAACCACTATTTCGTCAACGACGGCTTCCTCGCCGAGGACGGCTGGATCCTCAACAATGCCGACCGGCTGCAAGGCATCCCCGGGGTGATCGTGCAGGGACGCTACGACATGATCTGCCCGCCGCGCCGCGCGTGGGAGCTGGCGCAGGCCTGGCCCGACGCCGACCTGCGGATGATCCGCAACGCCGGCCACGCGCTCTCCGAGCCCGGAATCAGCGCCGAACTGGTGCGCTGCATGGATCAGATTGCCGAGAGCGAGGGTTTACAGAGCCGGGCCGGCCTGTAACCTCGCTCGGTCATTACGCGGCGTCCGGCGAATCACCGGCCATCGCGGAGAAGCAGGGAAACGACCGCCACATGAGTGGATTCGCATGAGTGGGTTCAAACGACGTCGCCTGATCCAGTCCGCGCTTGCCGCGGCAGTGCTCGGCGCGTCCGGGCTCTCTGCCGCGCCGGCGCGGTCGGGCGGCACCCTGCGGGCGGGTCTCGGCGGGGCGCACCGCTCCGACAGCTGGGATTCCCGCACCCACTCCGATGTCTTCATGGTCGCCGCGGCTCAGGGCGCCGTCTTCGACACGCTCACCGAGGTCGCCGCCGACGGCTCGCTGCGCGGCGAGCTGGCCACCGGCTGGGACGCCAGCGCCGATGCGCGGATCTGGACGGTGACGCTGCGCGAGGGCGTGAGCTTTCACAACGGCAAGCCCTTCACCGCCGAAGACGTGATCGCCTCGCTGCGGCTCCATCTCGACCCGAACGCCGCCTCGGGTGCCCGCCCGCTGGTCGCCTCGATCGCCGCGATGGACCGGCTCTCGGATCATAGCATCCGCTTCACGCTGGCCGAGGGCAACGCGGATTTCCCCTACCTGCTCGCCGACTATCACCTGCTGATCTACCCGGCGGGCCAGATCGCCGAGGCCATGGTCCGCGGCATCGGCACCGGGCTCTACCGGGTCGAGCATTTCGAACCGGGTGTGCGTTTCCTCGGGCGCCGGGTAGCAGGGCACTACAAGGACGGGCAGGCGGGCTGGTTCGACGAGCTCCACTTCACAGCGATGAACGACGGCGCGGCCCGGGTCGCGGCGCTGCGCGGCGGCCAGGTCGATGCGATCAACAGCGTCGCGCCGCAACGGGTGGCGCGGCTGCGCGCCGAGCCGAGCCTGCGCCTGCAGGAGATCGCCGGCAACCGCTACTACGGCTTCGCCATGCAGACCGGCGCGTCACCCTATGACGCGCTGCACGTGCGCAAGGCGATGAAGCACGCCATCGACCGGCAGGCACTGCTCGACGAGGTGCTGCTGGGGCACGGCCGGCTCGGCGCGGACAGCCCCATCGGCCCTGCCAACCAGTACGACGCGGCACTCGCGCCGGTGCCCTACGATCCCGACCGCGCACGCTATCACCTCCGGCAGGCGGGGCTATCGCAGCTGACCCTGCCACTCTCGGTCTCCGAGGCCGCCTTCGACGGCGCGCCGGCGGCGGCCGAGCGCTTCCGCAGCTCCGCCGCCGCGGCGGGCATCACGCTCGACGTCATCCACGAGCGCCCCGAGGGCTACTGGTCCGAAGTCTGGCGCAACCGCCCGCTCTGCGCCTGCGCATGGTCGGGCCGGGTGACCGAGGACTGGATGTTCTCGACCGCGCTGCAGCACGGCGCGCCATGGAACGACACCCAATGGGGCATGGCGCAAAGCCCGCGCTTCCAGACCCTGCTGACCGAGGCGCGCTCCGAGCTCGACAGCGCCCGGCGCCGGGCGCTCTACGGCGAGATGCAGCAGATCCTGCGCGACGAGGGCGGGCTGCTGGTGCCGGTCTTCGCCAACCACCTGCAGGCGGTCAGCGACCGGATCGCTGCGCCCGCGACCATCGGCAACCTCTGGTCCATGGACAACGCCCGCTTCGCGGAACGCTGGTGGCGCGCCTGATCAGAGCCTGATCGCCGGCCCGGTGCGGCGGGGTCAGAGCTTCGCGTCGTAGTCGGATACCAGAAGATGCAGCGGCGGCTCGTCCTCCTCGATGGTCGAGAACCGGCCGATCTCCATCTCGAAGATATTGTCCGTCAGGTCGTCGTTCACCGTCGAGACCTCGCCGATCAGCACGTCGCTGCCCTCGCCCCAGAACGCGTGCCAGGTGGTGGGAAACAGCGTCACCGACTCGCCCGGATCGAGCTTCAGGTGCCCGCCCGCGGGCAGGGTCCGCTCCATGCCGTCGCAAAGCACGGTGACCGGTGCGCCGCGGTCGATCCCGCCCTCGGGCGTCGCCGCGAAGAGCTCCAGCACCAACGTGCCGCCGCCGCGGTTGATGATGTCCTCCACCTTGACGTCATGGCGATGGTTGGGGCTCAGCTGGTCGCGGCGCGAGATCATGATCTTCTCGGCGTAGAGCATGGCGCTGTGCTGGCCGAGATCGGCGTTCAGACCATTCCGCGTGGTGAAGAGAAACAGCCCCATCCGGTCGAAATCGCCGGCGCCGTAATCGGTGATGTCCCAGCCCATCCGCCGCCGCGCGATCTCGCCATGCTCGGCCGCGCGCAGCTCCCCGGGCGAGAGATAGGCAAAGGGCGGCAGGCGGAAGCCATGGCTGCGGATGAAGGCGTCGCCCTCGCGGATGATCTCGTTGATGCGCGAACGTTTCATGGGGCCCTCCCAAGCCAGTCGCCGCGACGTTATCTCCAGCCGCGCGCGAACGGTAGGGGCAGGAATGCCTCCGGCGGGAGTTTATCGGGCAAGATGAAGGACGGGCCCGCTCTTCATCTTGCCCTTAAACTCCGGGGAGTGTGAGGGGCTGGCCCCTCACCGGCGCCACGGCTCAGAGCACGTAGCGGCTGAGGTCGGCCGAGCGGGTGAGCTCGCCCAGGTAGGTCTCGACGAAGCCGCCGTCGACGGTGATGCTCTCGCCCGCGCGGTCGGGGGCGGTGAAGGAGAGCTCCTCGAAGACCCGCTCCATCACGGTGTAGAGCCGCCGCGCGCCGATGTTCTCGACCGACTCGTTCACCTGCGCCGCGATCTTGGCGAGCGCGTGGATGCCTTCCTCGGTGAACTCGACGATGACCTCCTCGGTTGCCATCAGCGCCGTGTACTGGCGGGTGAGCGCGTTGTCGGTCTCGGTCAGGATGCGGACGAAATCCTCTTCCGTCAGCGCCCGCAGGTTCACCCGGATCGGCAGACGACCCTGAAGTTCGGGCAGCAGGTCCGAGGGCTTGGCGATGTGGAAGGCGCCGGAGGCGATGAAGAGGATGTGGTCGGTCTTCACCGGCCCGTGCTTGGTCGAGACGGTGGTGCCCTCGATCAGCGGCAGCAGGTCACGCTGCACGCCTTCCCGGGACACGTCGCCGCCGCGGGTCTCCTGCCGCGCCGCCCCCTTGTCGATCTCGTCGAGGAAGACGATGCCGTTCTGCTCCACCGCCTCGAGCGCGGCCTTCTTGACCACCTCGTCGTCGAGCAGCTTGTCGGCCTCTTCCTGGATCAGCACCTCGTAGCTTTCCCCCACGCTCAGCTTCTTGCGCGTGGTGCGGCCGCCGAAGGCCTTCCCGAAGATGTCGGAGAGGTTCATCATCCCCATGCTCTGGCCGGGCTGGCCGGGGAGCTCCATCATCGGGAAGGGCGAGGCGGTCTCGGCCACGTCGAGCTCGATCTCGGTGGCGTCGAGCTCGCCGTTGCGAAGCTTCTTGCGGAACATCTCGCGGGTCGAGTCGCGGGCGTCCTTGCCGGCGATGGCCTCGATCACCCGGTCCTCGGCGGCCTTGTGGGCCGCGGCCTTGACGTCCTCGCGCATGTGCTCGCGGGTCATCGCGATCGAGCTGTCCACGAGGTCGCGGATGATCTGCTCGACGTCCCGGCCGACGTAGCCCACCTCGGTGAACTTGGTGGCCTCGACCTTGATGAAGGGCGCCTTGGCGAGCTTGGCGAGCCGGCGCGAGATCTCGGTCTTGCCGACGCCGGTCGGTCCGATCATCAGGATGTTCTTGGGATAGACCTCGTCACGCAGGTCCTCGGACAGCTGCTTGCGACGCCAGCGGTTGCGCAGGGCCACGGCCACGGCGCGCTTCGCATCCTTCTGTCCGATGATGAAGCGGTCGAGTTCCGAGACGATCTCGCGGGGGGTCAGGTCGGTCATGGGGGTCCTTTCGGAAGGCGTCTCAGGCCGAAATGGTCTCAACCGTGAGGTTGCCATTGGTGTAGACGCAGATGTCGGCGGCGATGGCCATGGCGCGGCGGGCGATGTCCTCGGCCGAGCGCTCGCTGTCCATCATGGCGCGCGCGGCGGCCAGGGCGAAGTTGCCGCCCGACCCGATGGCCGCGACGTCGTGCTCGGGCTCCAGCACGTCGCCGGCGCCGGTGATGACGTAGAGCTCGCGGCCGTCGGTGACGATCAGCATGGCCTCGAGCTTCTGCAGGTACTTGTCGGTGCGCCAGTCCTTGGCGAGCTCGACGCAGGCGCGCTGCAGCTGGCCCGGGGTCTTCTCGAGCTTCGCTTCCAGCCGTTCCAGCAGGGCGAAGGCGTCGGCGGTGGAGCCCGCGAAGCCGCAGACCACGTCCGAGCCGCCGGGCGACAGGCGCCGCACCTTGCGGGCGGTGCCCTTGATCACGGTCTGGCCGAGGCTCACCTGTCCGTCGCCTGCGACCACGACCTGTCCGCCCTTGCGGACGCCGATGATCGTGGTGCCGTGCCAGCCGGGGAATTCCTGATCGGCCATGTCTCTGATCTCCTTGTCGTGCCGGGGCGATATGGGGGCTGGACAACGCCGCAACAAGGCGCTGCCCTTGGACCCGACATAGTGCAGGGGCGCGCGGATGGAAATGCAAAGCCGGGATCTGGTGGCGGCGGCGCTGGCGCACTGGCCGGCGCTGGCGCGACAGATGGGCGAGGACCCCGCGGCGTGGAAGGCGGCGCCGCTTTCGCTGCGCAACGACGCGCGGGTGGCGCGGTCTGTGCTTGTGTTGCAGGGCCCCGGCGGGCGCCGGCTGGTGCTGAAACATCAGCTGCGCCCGGGCGCCGATCCCGGCTTTCCTGCCGCTGTCGCCGCGCATCTCGCGGTGATGGCGGCCTGGCCCGAGGGCGTTCCGGCGCTGCATACGGTCGAGCCCGAGGCGCAGGCGCTGGTGATGGATTACCTCGCGGCAACCCCGCTTTCGCAGCTGCTCGACGAGGCGCCGGTGGCCGGGCAGGAGGCCCTGCTCTGCCGCGCCGGGCGCTGGCTCGGCGGCTTCCATTCCGCGCTGCCCGGTGAGCGGCGGGTCTTCCAGCCGAAGTTCACCCTTCGCTACCTGAGGGGCATCATGTCCGAGGTCGCGTCTGGCGCGCGGCAGGTGGTGGCGCCGGAGCCCTTTCTGCGGTGTGCCGGGGCGCTCTGCGCGAGGCAGGCTGCGTACGAGGGGCGTGAGACGCTGACCGCCCGGACCCACGGCGACCTGCACCTGCGCAACCTCGTCATGGACGACGCGCAGTGCTGGGGCATCGACTTTGCCGCCGGGAGGGTGGTGCCGGTCGGGCACGACATCGCGCGGCTGCTGGTGGATTACGCCATCCTGCACGCGCAAAAGGACGCGATCCCACGGGGCGAGGTCCTGCCGGTGGGCGCTTCAAGCGCGTTTTTCGAAGGATACCAGCGGGTTGCCAGCGGCGATCCATCGGTCGGGCTGTTGTTGCGCAACCGGGTTCTGGCGGAGTGGTGGGGATTGCCGGTCACCGGGCGCAGCATCGCGCAGGAGCGGCGGCTGGCCGGGCTCATGCCGCTGGTGGGGCGGGTGTTTCGGGGGATTTGAGCAGGGCGCCTGAAGGGACCTTGCTCGTATCAGGAAAACGGCGCGCCCCCGGTCGAGGGCGCGCCCGAAGCGTCAGATCGCTTCCTTGATCCAGCTTTCCAGCGAGGCCTTGGGCGCTGCGCCGGTGCGGTTCGAGAAAACTTCGCCGTTCTTGAAGATGAACAGCGCGGGGATGCCGCGGACGCCGAGCTGGGCGGCCATCGCCTGGTCCTTGTCGACGTCGACCTTGGCGATCTTGATCTGGCCGTCATACTGTTCGGCCAGCTCTTCCAGAGCCGGGCCGATCTGCTTGCAGGGGCCGCACCATTCGGCCCAGAAATCGACCACGACGGGGATGTCGGAGTTCTTCACTTCCTCGTCGAAGGTCGCGTCGGTAACGGGAACGGTGGCCATTTCGATCTCCTTGCGGGTTGGGCAGCCGGTAGCTTGAGGCGCGAAGGTAGGTAGGGGCCGCGAAGACGTCAAGCGGCGGTAGCGCGCGCCAGCGCCGCAGACACAAGATCGTGTGGCAGCGCCATGTAGCTTTGCGTTGCCGTCCACAGCAGCCCGGTTTCGATGCAGCGGTCGGGCCAGATCTGTTGCAAGGCCGCGGCATAGGCCCCCATCTGGCGCAGCAACCCCTCGGGCGTCTGCTCGGGGATGGCGGGCACCGTGCGGTTCGACTTGAAGTCCACCGCGATCACCTTTTCCGGCGTGACGATGAGCCGGTCGATGATGCCGTGGATGCGCCCCACCGGCGCGATCTCGGCCGAGATCGGGACCTCGGCAAGGGTTTCGGGCGCGAAGAACGGCGCGAGCGGCAGGGCGGCGAGCACGGCGAGCGCCTCCTGCACAAGGCTGTCGGTCTCGGCGGGCAGTTCCTCGGCGATGGCCAGCACGTGGGGCACGGCGTCGGCGCGCCGGTCAGCGGGCAGGGCCGAGAGATGTTCCAGCAGCAGGTGCAGCGCGGTGCCGCGCAGCATCGCCTCTTCGGTCTCGTCGCCATCCTCGCCGCCAAGCGCCTTGGCGCCGCCCAGCCCCGAGGGCGAAACCGCGCCGGGCGCTGGCTCGGGCAGGATGGCGCGCTGGCGGAAGAGATCGGGCAAGGTGACTTCGATCACCTCCTTGGGCGGTACGGTGACGTGGGGCAGGCCGGTCCAGTCGGCCAGGCCCAGCCGCAGTCCCTCGCCGCTGCCCCAGTCGCCGTAGTCGAAGGCGGCGGTCTCGGCGCCGGAGCGCTCCATCCCGGTCTTCACCTTGTCGTACCAGGCGTTGCCGTCCTTGCCGAGCTCGCCGGCCGCGGCGACCACCAGCCACTTCTCGGCCCGTGTCAGAGCCACATAGAGCAGCCGGTCGCGTTCCTGCTGGTCGGCCTCCTTGGCGGCCTCCAGCGCCTCGGTCTGGACCCGGGGCTGGGTGTCGGCGCCGGCCTTCCAGACCGTGCCGGTGGTGCCGTCGAGCAGGCTTTCTCGGATCTGCGTGTTGGGCCGGGCGCAGTCGGGCAGGATCACGATCGGCGCCTCGAGCCCCTTGGCCCCGTGCACCGTCATCACCCGGATGCGGCTTCCGGCGCTGTCGGGGGCGCGCTTGATCTCGAGATCGTCGGTCTGCATCCACTCGAGGAACCCGGTCAGCGAGGGCACCTCGGTCTGCTCGTAGGCCAGCGCCTGCCCGAGCAGCGCGTTGATGCCGTCCTCGGCCTCTTCGCCAAGCCGTCCGAGCAGCCGGGCGCGGCCGCCGTGACGGGTCAGGATGCGCTCGATCAGGTCATAGGGGCGGAGGAAGTCGGTCTCGCTCCGCAGGTCGTCGAGCACCGCCATCACCTGCGGATATGTGTCCCTGTTCCTGCGCAACTCGGCCCAGAGATAGCCTTTGCGCGGATGCGCGAGTGTGAACAGATCCTGCTCGCCGAGCCCGAAGAGCGGCGAGCGCAGCGCGGTGGCGAGCGACAGGTCGTCCTCGGGCGTGGCGAGGAAGGCCAGCAGCGCGCCGATGTCCTTCACCGCGAGCTCGGACATGACCTTGAGCCGGTCGGCGCCGGCGATGGGCAGGCCGCGCTGCTTGCAGGCGCGGATGATCTCCGAGAACAGCGTGCCGCGCCCGCGGACGAGGATGAGGAAGTCGCCGGCATGGGCGGGGCGGGTGCGGTATTCGCCGCTGTGCCCGATCTCCTCGGGCAGCGGCGTGCCGATGGTGCGCCCGATGAAGCCCGCGACGCGGTTGGCGAGGATCACCGCGTGATGCTGCTCGCCCACGCGGTCCACCGGCTCGAACCACTCGCCGTCCTCGGCGCTGTCCTTGTTGGTCTCGACATGCGGCCAGAGATCGACCCGCCCGGGCATCGCGGACTTGAACGCCCGGTGCCGCTGGTCCTCGGAAAAGCCCGAGGCTTCGCGGCCCTCGAAGCAATTGTCCACCAGACGCAGGATCGGCTCGGCCGAGCGGAAGCTGTATTCCAGCATCATCCGGCTGAGCGGCGCCTCGGTGCGCTGCAAGCGCTCGGCGAACTCGTCGCACATGCGGTCGAACTCGCGCGGATCGGCGCCCTGGAAGCTGTAGATCGACTGTTTCTTGTCGCCCACCACGAAGATTGTGCGCCGCACGTCCGACCGCGCGCCCTCGCCACTGGTGAACTCATGCGCCAGCCGCTCGATCACCTGCCATTGCACCGGCGAGGTGTCCTGTGCCTCGTCCACGAGGATGTGGTCGATGCCGCCGTCGAGCCGGTAGAGCACCCATTCCGCCACGCGCTCGTCCGACAGCAGGTCGCGGGCGCGGGTCACGAGGTCGTCGAAATCGAGCCAGCCGCGGCGCTGCTTCTCGGTCTCGTAGGCGGGCAGGAAGGCCTGAGCGAAGCGATGCAGCGCCAATTCCCGCTGGACGGCCTCGAGCGCAAGGCGGGTCTCGCGGGCAGCTTCGACCCGCTCGGCCAGCTGCTCGAGCCGCTCGGCCATCGGTCCGAGCGCGGCCCTGGTGTCCTTGGTCGGCACCCGCGTGCTGCGCGTGCCCTTCTGCGTCAGCAGCGCGGCTTCGAGCGCCACGAGACTGTCGAGATTGCGCCCGGTGAAGGCGGCGAGCTTGTCGGCGCAGCCCTGATCGGTGCTCTTGCCAGCCTTCAGCACCGGCAGGGCGTCGGCGATCAGCGCCGTCTCGCTGCCGAGAAAAACCGACGACAGCAGCGACTCCGCGTCCTCGTCGGGGCCGAGATCATAGAGCGCGCGCACCTCGGCAGGGCTGCGGGCGGGGATAAATGCGGCTCTGTTTCCGCACAACTCGGCCAGAAGCGCGTCGTAATTCTCGGGCAGCCACTGCGCGAGATCGGCGACGAGCCCGGCCTGCGGTCCCTCGGAGAGGCGGTCTAGCACCTCGGTCCGCAGAAGCTGCGCGGCGCGGTCCTCCATCTCGTGGAACTGCGGCGAGACCCCGGCCTCGAGCGGGAAGCGCCGCAGCAGCGTGGCGCAGAACGAGTGGATGGTCTGGATCCGCAGCCCGCCCGGCGTCTCGATGGCGCGGGCAAAGAGCGTGCGCGCTCCGGCCAGTCGCTCGGGCGGCAGCGCGCCTTCGAGCCCGAGCTGGCGCAGCTCGGCCCGCAGCGCCTCGTCATCGAGCATGGCCCAGGCGCCCAGACGGCGGAACAGCCGGTTCTGCATCTCGGTCGCGGCGGCCTTGGTGTAGGTCAGGCAGAGGATGTGCTCCGGAAGCACCCCGTCGAGCAGCAGCCGCGCCACCCGGTCGGTGAGCACCCGCGTCTTGCCCGAGCCCGCGTTGGCCGCGAGCCAGGTCGAGCTGTCGGGCCGCGCCGCGCGGACCTGCGCTTCGGTCGCCTCGTCGCGTTTCATGACAGCACCTTTCGCTTTGCCGGGTCGGTCACGTCCCATTCGCCGAAGCGCGAGAGGTGGTCGTAGTCCGAACTGTCGCTTTCCTTGAGCAGCGCCGCGCGCGCGGTGTAGCCCCTGTCGGGCTCGAACCAGCGGGTCATCAGTGTCTCGAACTCTGCCCAGACCTGCTGTGCCGGGGCCTCGGCCAGCGGCGCCGGAACTTCGCGCGGCTTGCCGGGAGCAAGCGAGACGAAGACGGCGCGCTCGGTATGACGGGGCTGCAGCTCCTTGAAGGCGCCTCGCTCGACCATGGCGGCCTCGAGCAGGAGCTGCTTGTCGAAAAGCAGCTGCTCCTTTTCGCTGGGCGCCGCGCCGGTCTTGTAGTCGTAGAGGTGGGCGTTGCCGCGCTCGTCCATGTCGATGCGGTCGGCCTTGCCGCGCAGGGTGAAGCCAAGCGCCGGGATATCGCCGCGGCCCATCTGCTCGAAATGAACCGGCCGGGCGATCTGCTGGCGCGCGCGCTCGGTTTCTGCGAACCATTCGGCGAC
>NZ_JAATOS010000008.1:0-42172 GCF_011806505.1 Salipiger sp. HF18
GCCGGGGGCAGTCATGCCGCCGCTCTAATCCGCAGAAATGGCCGCCTCTGGAAAGAAGATTACCCCGCCGCCTTGGTCCGCAACGAGATCCTGAGGGCAACCCGGCGCCTCGGCCGGGCGATCTGGAAAAGGTGGTCCCGCTATCATGTCCGCAGCCGGGTCGAGGCCCGGATGAGGACCCTGAAATCCTTCGGCCAGCGGATCACCTCGAGGGCCTCCGGACCCCCGACAGCCGAGATCGAACGCGCGGCCTGACCTCAGCTGGAAAAGGGCCATCATGTCCCGATGCCGACTTCTGCCCCAATGCTGCGCGCACCCATCAAACGTTGCGACGAAGACCCGGTAATGCTAAGAATTCTGACAAGTCCGATTTTTCTAACACACTGCATTTGAACGCTCAGCTCATCAGGATCACGGATGTCTATTTCCACCCACCAGCCAGACAAAAGAATAAATGTCGTTTACGCATGTGACAACATACAAGCCCTTCCGCTCGGCGTTTCAATTGCATCCGCCCTTGAAAACAGAGCCGAAGGGACGCCGATGAATATCCACGTCCTCTCATACCGTATCAGCCGATCCAACAGAAAAAGCATCGCGTCACAATTTGATGGAAGGGATGACACGCTCTGTTGGCACGAAATCACCGGAGAAAACCGGAAGCTTCTGGAAGACCTCTTTACATCCTCCAATCGACCCTATCCTCCCGCGGCCTATGCCAGGCTCCTGATTTCTGAAGTTATCCCGAATATCGACAGAGCGATCTATCTGGACACGGACATCATCGTAGCGACCGACCTGTCCCCCCTCTGGAACACGCCGTTCGACGGAGCGGGACTGCTTGCGATCCAGGACCTTCCCACCTCGAACGACCACATCAAGAGACTGAGAGCGTTGCTGTCACCGGAGGACATCTCGCGCTACGGAATCGAAGATGGCGACAGTTATTTCCAGTCGGGCGTGCTGGTGTTCGACATGAAAGAATTCACCAAGACCCGCGCGTCCGAGCTGATTGAATGCCTCAGAAACTATCCAGATCTGACCTTTCCCGACAATGACGCGCTCAACATCGTCTTTCACGACAGCTTCAAACTCGTCGATCCGAGATGGAACCAGATGGCATCGGTGTTCAAGCTGGATGCAGCACGGGACACCCCCTACTCGGCCGAGGTCTTTCAGGCGCTTTTGCAGGACCCTTATATCATACACTATTCAGGCCGCCCCAAGCCGTGGGAGGATGGCTGTACCCACCCATATCTGGACCGCTGGGTCGAGGCGCTCAAAAACTCGGCCTGGAATAGCTGGAAACCGAGTCGTCTGACTCGTGCAATCGATCGCATCCCACGCATTCAGCGCGTGTTGGCCAAGCGCTTTCGCCGCTTCGTTTCCCAACATGTCTGACGCCAGCCTGCGCGCCTTTCCCGGCACATCCACTGCCCTGATGACATATCGCTCGGCCCTTTCGGCAAAAAAGCATGGGCGCCTGAACAAGCGCACGCGCCTCAAGGAGCCGGAACGGCAATCGCTTGCGTCATACCTATCCAACAGGCCCTGACATGACCTCGAGCCAGACAAGCGCGGCAGAACGCGCGCGCCGTACAGCAGGCTGGCGACCGAAACCGGGCCTGCGCAGCGCCATGATCGCTCTCTTCGCCACGATGATGGTTGCCGATACCGCTCACGCAGACGACCGGCAGGACCTCATCGCTGCGCTGAAGGGCGCAAAGGGCGGCGAGGTCATCTCGCTTCCCGACGGCGACTACGGCGACCTGACCATTGATCGTGCGTTCCCCGCGACCGTCTCGCTACGAGCGTCGAGCCCGGGTGGTGCTGTCTTCGGAACGTTCACGGTCTCCGGCGGGAACCTGATCATCGACGGCGTTACGGTGACCGAAAGGCTCGTGATCAAGGATGCCGACAAGGTCCGGATAGTCAACTCGAGGCTCAAAGCCTGGTCCGAGGCTCTATTCAGCAGCAACATAGAGCTGCAGGGGAACGACATTCCCGCGACCCTGAACTTCGATACCGTGGATACGTTCGACATTTCCGGCAACGTCATTGGACGCGTGCCGGGTGGCATCAATGACGACCTCATCCGGATCATCGGCGCGTCCTCGCAAGGCACGATCCAGAACAACTCGCTCGAGGATGCGGCCCCGCAAAGATACCCGGATGGCACCTATACCCACGCTGACGGCATCCAGTTCATCAACCGTGGCGCCGACTGGCCGCATGACATCGTGATCCGGGGCAACCTGATCTATGACGATCCGTCGACCGGCGACCGTGAGCTCTGGATGCAACCGCTCGCCATTGGCGGAAACAACATCCTTATCGAGGAAAACTTGGTGATGGGCGGCACGCCCAACACGATCATTGTCGCCAACACCTCGGGCGGCGTGAAGGTCCTGAACAACACCGTGCTGCCTTGGCCGAAAGGTGGCGGCGGGACCATTCGCGTCAACTCGACCACGAGCGGCGTTGTTGTCGACGGAAACGTAACTGCCGGGATCATTAACCAGGGCAACGCCACGGTCGGCGACAATTACGTCTATTCGACCCGGGCAAGCGCTCCGAACCATTTCGCCAAGCTCTTCGCAGGCAACGGCAGGGCCTGGCAGGATTACGTTCCGGCCGCCGGCTCGCCGGTGGCGCTCGGCACCCGCTACGGGGCGCAGAAGCGCTTGCGCGAGCTGCTGGGCCGGTAACGGAGCGGATCAGCCCTGCGTGCCGGCCCCGTCGGTCCGCAGGAGCTGTGCAAACATCCAGCCCATCCGCACCAGACGGATCCGCGCGAGCGTCCCCACTGCGCGCAGCTTTTCCTCGGCATTGGCACCGGGCGCCGACAGAACACGCGGCGCATGGGCCAATATGCTGAGCGGCATGATCAAGCCGCGCATCGCCCAGGCCAGCTTGGCCCGCGGCCCGGTGCCGTTCAGAGCGAAGCTCTCTTCCGTCAGACGCTTCCACTTCTTGCGAAGCGCGGCCCAGTCGCCGCGTGACGGGTGACCAACGCGGAGGCTCTCGGCGTAGACGATCGAGAACCCCTTGTCGCGTGCACGGTGACACCAGTCAAAGTCCTCGGAGAGCCCGTGTTCGAACGGTCCCACCGCGTCGAAGACAGCGCGGGTGGTCAGCAGGTTCGCGGTGACCGAAAAGCCCTTCTGTTCCACGTAGGTGCGGTTATCAAAGGCGAAGATCGCCTCGAAGAGCTGCGGCCCGGTGCGCGGCGGTGGCGTCTCGTCGAAGACGCTGACCGCCCCGCCCACGAGATCGCCATGGTCGGCAACGGCCAGCGCCGTATCAAGCCAGTCGGGGGCCGGCAGGCAGTCGGCGTCGATGAAGAACAGCCGCGGCGCCGCGGAAAGCGCCACCCCGCGGTTGCGCGCGTTGGCGGCACCGGGCAGCGGCTCGTGCGCCAGCCGGAAGGGCGCCGGCACTGCGGGCGGCTGGCGCGAACCGTTGTCGATGACGATCCCCTCGACCTCGGGCCGCATCTGCGGGGCCAGCGCCTCGAGGCAGCGGGCCAGCCGCGCCCCGTCGTTGAAATGGGGAATGATGATTGCGGCGGTGTAGGTCATCGCCCTTTCCTCGCCCCTCGGGGCGACCAGCCCAGCGCCACCCGCAGCATCTGTGCCGCCCCGCGCGACGACGGGACGTCGCGCATCGCTTCGGCGAAGTAGCGCATAGCGTTCCGATGATCGCCGAGCGCGAGGTATTGGCTTCCGAGGACGTAGTTCTGCCGGCTCCGCGCCGCGGTATTGTGCGCGAAATCTTCGGCATATTGATCAAGCATGCGGACCCGGAAAGCGGTGTCCCGCGCCATGTGCGACGAGACGCTGTCCGGAGTTCGGTAGATCATCACCAAGGGCTCGGGCACGAAGGCGAACGGCGTGGCACGGGCCAGTCGCAGCGCGAGATCCCAATCCTCGTTGATCCGCAGGGTATCGTCGAACACCCCGGTCTCGGTCAGCAGGCTGCGCTCGATCAGCAGCGTCTGCGGCGTCGTCGGATTGATCATCAGCGTGTCGGCGAAGATGTCGCCCTTCGGCGCTCCGTGCGCCCCTTCGCGCGGAATGTAGTAGCTATGCTCCTTCGAATAATAGACCGCGCCGCTGTAACAGGCGCGGCAATCCGCGCTCGCCTGCAGCACCTTGAGCTGGGTTTCCAACTTCTCGGGGAACCAGCGGTCGTCGCTGTCCTGGAACGCCAGGTAGCGCCCACGGGCGAGCCCGATGCCGACGTTCCGGGTGCCCGCCGCGCCAAGGTTCTGCGCGTTGCGCACCGTCCGGAAACGGGGATCGTGGGAGTATCGCGCGAGCGTGTCGGGCGTGTCGTCCGTGGACGCATCGTCGACGGCGATCAACTCAATATCGCGGTACGTCTGCCCGAGCACGCTGTCGATGGCGCGCGTCACGAGGCTGCTGCGGTTGTGCACTGGCAAAACGACAGAAACTGTCGGTACTTCACTCAACGTAGGGTCTCCGGATCCGCGATTCTCAGTCGGCGCGCTCATAATACGCGTGTTCTCCCGCATTCGAGATCCAGCGCCGCTCGAACCCCATGTCGCGCAGCTTGGCCTCCATGTCGGCGATGGCCTCCTCACCGACCACACCCGGGTGCAGCTCCATCGCAACCTTGCGGATCGTGGACGGCGCGAGATGCTGGATGACGTCGATCTCGCCGCCCTCGATATCCATGATGAGGAAGCTCGGCCGGATCTCGGCCACCGTCCGGTTAAGCTCGATGCAGGGCGTGCGAACTTCGCGCGCACCGGCCATCGGGGTCGTCGAGGCGGCCCAAAACAGTTCGGGGACGTGCAGCGTCGCCTCGCCATCATGATCGGTCAGGAACCCGATGGAGAGGTGCGGGGCCCCGGCATTGAGCGCGTAGTTGGCCCGGATCACCGGCTCCATCAGCGGGTTGGCCTCGAAGCTGTGAACGTTCTCAACGCCGACCGTCTGCGCGCAGAGCATGCCGATGTAGCCGATGCCGGCGCCAAGCTCGATGACCACATCCTCGGGCTCGAGGAACATGCGCACCATGCGCGCCTCGCGCCCCTCATAGTCACCGCGCAGGATCAGGTCGACGACTTCCTGTCCCAGCTTGGCGGCATCGGCGTGCAGCCGGACACCGTTGAGGGTCACCACGCCATCGCGGGCGGTAATGCGGTTTCTGAGGAGGCTGAAGGCCCGGTATTGGTTGTAGATCGTACGCCGCAGGGGAACGGGAAGGCTTCGTGCAAGCTGGTCGCGAAGTGCCATTGTCTCTAGTCTCCAATGGGGGGCACCCGTCCGGTCGACCGGAGCGGTGCTGCATGGTTGGGGGGACTCGCCGACTGCGATGCGGCGGAGGACTGGGTCCGGTTCACGGGAGGAGCTCCTCTGAGCACCCTCGAATTTTCCCGCGACGCGAAGCGGGTATATTGGACACGCGAGCCCGTATCGGCCTCATCCGTCTCCGGCGCGGTCGTTTCCACCGCAGCCGGCGCGTCCCGCACCCAAAGCGCGCAGCCCAGCAGATAGAACAACAGGACATAGCTGGCATTCCACAGGTGAACCGTGAAGATCGACACCGAGAGTGAGGCCAGTGTAATACAGAACGCCGTCTGGCAGGCCCGCACGCGCTCGTCCTCCTGGCGGACGCGCCCGACCACGATCAGCGCTGCAAGCGCCGCAGCGAGGATGAGGGCAGCGGAGGGGTAGCCGTTGCGAAAGGCCACCGCGAGCCAGAAGTTGTCGATGCTGGTGGTGACCACGTGTGACGGCGGGTGCCATTCGTATCCGAGTCCGGCTCCGAAGAAGGGGAACTTCTTGATCTCCTCGACCGCGGCTTCGTTCACCAGGAGGCGGGTCCAGGCGGTGCCCGGATTCATCGCGAGGAACGAGATCGAAATCTGCGCCATCGAGCGGTTCGATGCCAGTTCAAGCACCGTGTAGAGGGTGCCGCCGCTCCAGAGCAGCGCGGCCCACCGCCCCCGCCACGCTCGCATAATGCGGTCGTAGGCGAAGAGCCCCGCCTGAAGCGCGACGCAGACCAGCGCAGCGGAGGACAGCGACTGGAAAGCCGCGAGGCCAACCAGCGCCCCGGCGACGAACGCCGGCCGGGTGCCCGAGCGCAGGCGCCACGTGTAGAGCGCGAACGAGAATCCGCCCGCAGAGAAGAGTCCGTAAAGGATCGGATGATCGAATACGACCTGCGCGCGGTCGAGCCCGAAGCGTTGCTCGTGCGGGACGTTCGGGAGCACCTTCAGGAACTTGCCGAGCACTGTCAGGACGATGGGGTCCCGCGTGACGTTCTCGTAAAGCGCAAATGGGATGGTCAGGATGATGCAGAGCACGAAAACCCGGGCGCAGCGGATGAAATCTTCGGAGGTGCGGATGAAGGCCCGCGCGAGGCAGTAGGGCCCCAGCGTCTCGACGATGTGGATGCCGATGGTGGCGACCGATGCCCCGGTCACGGCGAAGGACAAGGCCACGTAGAAGGTGAATGCCGTGACGAGAATGTCGACGCTGCAGATCCGGATGGACGGGTTGCGGAAGATCTGGACGACGGTCGGGAAGAAGGTCGCCAGCAGAACGACACGATAAAAGGACAGCCGCAGCGGGCCGACCTGGATAACCAGCGGAACCAGAAGCGCCACGATAAAGAGCGCGACCATCCCCACGCCGAGGGTGCTCGTGCTCTCCGGAATCACCCGGATCGTGTTGGCGCTTGCGGTGCCTGGCAGTGCGGCAGCCTTGGCCATGGGCTCAGACCGCTTTGGCCGTCACTGGTGACGTGGCGATGTCTCTTGGCCAGCCATCGCGCCACTCGCCGCGCCGTGACCAGACCTCGCGCCAAGTGCGAGCGGATTCGCGACGCCCGAGCAGGGTGGAATAGACGGCACGGCTCAGCGGCCAGAGCGACAGCAGAAGGCGGCCGACAGGATGCGCAAGCCCGGTCATGTGAACGTCGAGCAGCGAAATCTTGCCGCGCATCAGCCGTACGAGCTTGTCAGCGCGCACCTTCTCAGAGGCGCCCTTGTAGTGAACGATCTCGACCCCGGGCGTCATCAGCGGCCGTGCGCCGTATGCCCGTGCGCGCAGGCAGAGGTCCGCCTCTTCGCCGTACATGCGGAAACAGAGATCGAAGCCACCGAGCTCTTCCCAGAAGCTGCGCCGGATGAGCAGCAGGCAACCGGTGACGATATCGACCTCGCGCTCGGTGTCGCGCGGCCAGCCGCCGTAGCCCTCGGGGTTGAAGATCGCGCTGTCACGGAAGATCGAGTTGAGCCCCAGCACCTGCGAAGTGAGCCCCCAGAGCGTCATCCGCCGCCAGCAGTTGGTCACGTTGAGCGATCGGTCGCCGTAGAGCGTCCGCCCACCCCAGATCCGCGCGGAGGGGCGGCGTTCGGCAAAGCTCACGAGCTTGTCGAGCGCCCCGTCGAGGACCACCGTGTCGGGATTGAGAAGAAGGAGGTATTCGCCTCGGGCGCGCTGCGCGGCGATGTTGTTGGCCTTTGCAAAGCCGTGATTCTCGGTCTCGGCCATGAGCACGAAGGTCGGGAATTCTGCGGCGATTGCTTCGGCGGATCCGTCATTCGAATCGTTGTCGACGACGATCACTTCATAAGGAATCCGTGTCTCTGCAACTATCGAGCGAAGACACTCCAGTGTCATCTCACGTGTATTGTAGCTGACCACGACAATTGAAAGCACCGGATCGGAACTGGTAATATTCAGCATCAGAAAACGCTTCCCAAAAAGGAGTTGGCGTTGATAATATCAATAGCTGAACCATGCCCGGGTTGCCGGAACATTGCAAGCATTGACCTGCATGCGCCGTCAGGCAAGGTTGTAATACAAGATATTTTTAGCTTTTGATTTCGAGAAGCGAGCGGCACGCTGACACGTCTTCTTACACTTCTGCCGATGGCCGCCGATGGCGTTGGCCCCAGCCAGACCTGCGCCTCCCTGCTTTCGGCGATGGCGCGCGGCGGTCTGTCCGGACCGCTTTTCGTGAACCGTGCCCGCGCGAAACGCCCGGGCGTGAGCTATCAGACCGCCTTGCCGGGATTTCTGGCATCCCTCCCCTACAAATACGTCGAGGCAACCGCGACTCGACGGTCCGAACTCTGCTTCCGCAGGACGCTTCGCGAAGGCGACATCGCCTATCTCTGGCCCCACGCGAGCCTGCAGGCCTACCACTGGGCCAAGAGTCTCGGGGTGCCGATCGTAGGAGAGGGAATCAACTCCCGCATGGCCTCGGCCCGGACGATTCTCGACGAGGCCTATGACGCCGAGGGGCTCTCCCCGGGGCATGGCATTACTGACGCAAGAATCGCCGAGGAAGAAGAGAAGCTGGCGATGACGGACATCTTCTTTGCGCCCAGCCCTGGCGTGGAGAGCGCACTTGTCGGTTCGCAGCTACCCGAATCGGCGCTGCTCTCGACCAGCTACGGCGTCGATCTCGACCGGGCGCCCGCACCCGACCTGTCTCCTGTGCGACGGAACCGCCCCGTGTTCCTCTTCGTCGGCTGGGGCAGCGTTCGCAAGGGCCTGCACCTGCTGCTTCGCGGTTGGCTCGAAGCGGGGATCGACGCGGAGCTCTGGATCGCGGGCCAGCTCGAGCCCGCGCTGCAGGAACGCTTCGCGCCCCACCTCGAACGCGACGACGTGCGCACGCTCGGTTTCGTCCGGGACGTCGATGCGCTTTATTCTCAGGCAGACGCCTTCGTTCTGCCTTCGCTTGAGGAGGGCGATCCGCTGGTGACCTACGAGGCCGCGGCGCGCGGGCTGCCGATCATCGCGACGACGATGGGCGGCGGACGGCTTGGGGATGCCGGCCACGTGCGCATCGTCGATCCCCTGGATCCCGGAAGCATCGCCACGGCGCTGCGCGACTTCGCCCTCGATCCCGAGACGCGCGCGCAATGGGCGGCTCGCTCGACCAAGGGCGTGCGCGCCTTCGACTGGTCGGACGTCGGCCTGCGGCGCGCCCACATGCTGGCTGAACGGCTTGGCCTGGAGTTGGGCGAATACGCCTCCTGATTCCGCGTCAGCGAAAAGCAAACCCGACCTGGCTTGGGCCAGATCGGGCAGCGGAATTCAGAAGATGGAAGATGTCAGACTGGCAGAGCCGGCTTCTGACGTTTTCCCCAGTAGAACAGCCCACCGAGAGCCAGCGCCAAGACCGGAAGCAGCGGCGGGACCGGGGTCGGCGCGGGAGCATCAAGCGGGACGAGGTTCTCGGCGACCAGGTAGACGTCGCTCGCGACCGTCTTGCCGAACGAGAAGGCCGATCCTTTCTCGAGCCATACGCCGATGTCGGACCCCTGATCAAAGCTCACCGTCTGGTAGGCATCTATCCAGGCCACGGTGCCGCCGGAAACGATACCGAGGAAGGACCAGAAAAGACCGCCCCCCTTCGTGGAGGACGCCTGCTCATCGGGCGCCGAGAAGAACAGGTCGAGCGTGACGTTGTAGATACCCCCGAAGACCGCGGCCGGGGCGGCCATTGTCCATTGGATGAGGTTGGACAGGGCGACCACATCGCCATTGCCCGAGAAGTTCACGTCGACTTCGCCGGACTGCGAGAAGCTGCCCGCGACACCGCAGTTGGAGGCACAGCTCGCCGTGGTGACGGAGATCTCCGACTGATCAAGGTCGATGGTGAAGGTGGGATAGGTTTCTGCAGCGACTTGCTGCGGGACACTGGTGAAAACGGCAAGAACCAGGGCCGCTAGTAGGCTGGGAATATATCGCGGTATGACCATGTCTATGCTTCACCCAATATAAAAATTTGTTCCAATAGTTTGCCCGATCTGAGGGAAATCTCAAGGTCGCAAACGTGTCTAAGGATGAAGCCCCCGAAATATATGAAGTATATTTCCGGCGACCGGACAACGAATGACTACCCGGCCGGCAAATGTCAACAATAGGGTGTGATGGCGGAATTTACTCTACCTATGCGGTTCCGGCGCGCCGGGTTTCGCTGCAGCTTCGGCGCGAAGATTCGCCTCGGTCAGCCGCTTGCGAAGGTAGAGCAACACATAGGCAGACCCGAAGGACGCAAGGGTAGAGGCCACCGCCCAGAGCAGCGATGTCGCCAGTCCGGATCCCGAATGCAGCGCAATCGCCAGGACGATCCAGAACACTGGGCTCGACACGGCGAGTGCCAGAAGCAACACCGGAGTTTGCGTTTGGAAATCAGTCTGCCCGTCCTGCGACACTGATACCTCGTCAGATACATATACGAGGTATCAATGTAGCATCGAAATGTTCATTTCAAGCATTCGCTGCCGCAACTCCCATACGGAACGAGATGTGCGGATTTCTTACACGGAGTCCCGGCGAATTGTCGGGCACAGCCCGAACGTATCGACAGCCCTATTCCGCCGCCTTGCTCAGCGCATCGGGACCGAGGACGAATGGCTCGGTATCGATGAAGAGCCCGTCGTCGAGCACTTCGACGACATGCTCGAGCTCGACCGTCGGGCTGTCCGACATGGCGGCATAGACCAGCGACAGTTCGCAGAGCTTGTTGGTGACGCGCGGGACGCCGTGCGACTCGCTGTAGATGCGTGCCACCGCCGCGGCGCTGAACTCGTCGCCCTTGCCGCCGACGTGGCGCAGGCGGTGCTGTATATACTGTGTCGTGCCCTCGTGATCGAGCGGCTTGAGATGGTAGAAGATCGACACCCGCTGCGCGAACTGGCGCAGGTTGGGCGAGCGCAGCAGGCCCTTGAGCTCGGGCTGCCCCACCAGCACCAGCTGCAGAAGCTCGTCCTTGCCCGAGTTCACGTTGGTGAGCATCCGCAGTTCTTCGAGCCGCCGCGCCCCGAGGTTCTGGGCCTCGTCGATGATCAGCAGAACCCGGCGCCCCTCCGAATATTCGCGGACCACGAAGTCCTGGAAGGCGTGGAACATTGCGACCGGATCGGCGCGGTCGGGAGCGTCGAGCCCGAAGGCTGCGAGCACCCAGCGCAGCAGGTCCCCGCGATCGGCCTGCGCATTCGACATCAGCCCGACGGTGAGGTCCGCGGTGATCGACCCGAGCAGACGCCTCAGGAGCGTGGTCTTGCCGGCGCCGACCTCGCCCGTCAGGACGGTGATCGGCGCGCCGGTCACGACGCCATATTCGAGAACGGTGTAGGCCTTGCGGTGCAGCGCAGACCAGTACAGGAACTCAGGGTCCGGCGTCAGCGCAAATGGCGTCTCCCGAAAGCCGAAGTGTGAGTTGAAAAGCTCGCTTGCCACGTGTCGCCCATGAAATTGTGTAAAATGAAAATCGGAATCAGACGCAAGGCGCCGCTCATGACAAAGGATGAGGCGTCCGGTGCGGCCTGTCTAGGGCCGGAGCATGGATCGGGCAACGAATCATTGAAAATGTCTATCCCATGGCGTGAAATGATGTTGCCCAGACCGCATGTGATCAATTAATTACAGGTTGAGCGCTTCGGTCGCTGGTATTTTTTCGAGGATCCCTTGCTGCTGCCGTGGTGAGGGTTATTGGTTACACGCGGGCCGCACGTTTTTGTCTCAGCGGTTCGTTAGATTTCATGGTTGCGGACAGGCAAGGGTCGGATGACCCGGGTTGGACTCCGCGCAGTTACTTTTACCTAAGCCGCCATTTTTGGGGGATTTGAAATGATTTTTAAGATTGCAGGTATCATCCTATGAAAAGCTATGTCGAAGAGGATGACCACGGGAGAACCTCCCAAGCACTTGATTTCGAACATTCCTATGTCTTCGCCGGTGACATCAACTGGTACCGCGGCCTGTTCAAGCGCGCGCTCGACGTGATGTGCGTCATCTTCATGCTGCCAACTGCCCTCTCCGTGATCGCGCTCTTCGCGGCGCTGGTCGCGATCGACGGCGGCAACCCGTTCTACAGCCAGATCCGCGTCGGCCAGGGTGGCCGCCTGTTCCGGATGTGGAAGCTGCGCAGCATGGTGCATGGCGCCGACGCGATGCTCGAGGACCATCTCGCCGCCAATCCCGACGCCCGCAAGGAATGGGACGCGACGCAGAAGCTGAAGAACGACCCGCGCGTCACCGCCATCGGCAAGCTCATCCGCAAGACCTCGGTCGACGAGCTGCCGCAGCTCTGGAACGTGCTTCGCGGGGACATGTCGCTGGTCGGGCCGCGCCCGATGATGCCCTCGCAGGAAGAGCTCTACCCGGGCCGCGCCTATTACCGGCTGCGCCCCGGCATCACCGGCCCGTGGCAGATTTCCGAACGCCACCTCAGCGACTTCGTCGAGCGCGCGCGCTTCGACAGTGCCTACGACCGGGAACTGTCCCTCGGGACGGACGTCCACATCCTGCGCCGGACCATCACCGTGGTTTTCCGCGCAACCGGCGTCTGAACGCCGGAATTGACGTCAGAGAGCGTGTCGTCCCGGTGACAGGATCCGGCGTAACGGCGCGCTTCTGCGTTTTCTCCAGCATTTCCCGTGCATATACGCTCCAATCATGGAATCAATTTTCCGTACGCGACACGAGGAAGGTCGGTTCGATGCAGGTTCTGTTCAAATACTTTTTCGCGCTGATGCTCTGCCTGGTTTCCGGCACCGCGATGGCGCAATCGGAATACCGGGTGCGCGCCGGCGATACGCTGCAGGTCGAGGTTCTCGAAGATCCCTCGCTCAACCGCAGCGTCGTGGTGCTTCCCGACGGGCGCTTCTCGTTCCCCTTCGCCGGATCGCTGCCCGCGGCCGGGCGCACGGCGGATCAGATCCGCGCCTCGGTGACCCAGGCCATCGCCGGCAACTTCGCGGCCACGCCCAACGTCTTCATCGGTGTCCAGCCCGCCCCGCGCGAGCCCGCAGCGCCGAGGGAACCCGCCCCCAAGCCGGTCATCTCGGTCTACATCATGGGTGAGGTCGGCAGCAGCGGCATGATCGAGGTAAAGCCGGGCACCACCTTCCTGCAGGCGCTGTCGCAGGCCGGCGGGCTGACGCCCTTCGCCGCGACCAAGCGGCTCCAACTGCGCCGAACCGATCCTGTGACCCGCGCGCAGAAGGTCTACCGCGTCAACTACCGGGCGATCATGGATGGGGCTGCGCTCAACCGTGACATCTCGCTGATCGAGGGGGACGTGATCGTGGTGCCGGAGCGCCGCCTGTTCGAGTAAGGGCACGCCCATGCACAACGGTTTCAAGATACCGGCCGCAGCGATCCTCGCCGCTGCAGCCGGTCTGACCACATACAGCGCCATGGCACAGGAAGCAGGCGGCATCACCGCTTCCGCCACGACCGGCATCGGCGTCATCTCGGACGACGACGGAACGCGCGCACGCGGCGATCTGGCGTTCTCCCTCGGCTCTGTAACCCGCACGCAGGGGTTCGAGCTTGGTATCAGCACGGGGCTCGAGTACCCGGACGCCGACGACGAGTTCGAGCTGGCCGACCCCGAACTGCGCTTCTCCTATCGCCGCACCGGCAAGAACGCCGAGTTCGAGGCCTTCGCCAGCTTCCTGCGGCAGGAGATTGGCACGCTGGTGCTCGACGAAACGCCGGACTCGATCGAACTTCGCAACGACACCGGCTACCGCAACGACACCCGCCTCGGCGCGCGGCTCACATTCGGGAAGGAAGCCCCGTTCGGAGGGGACTTCGGCCTCGGGGTCCGGCGTGTGAACTACACCGACCTTACCGATGGCTCGCTCAACGACTACGTCAGCCGCGATTCAGACCTGACGCTGCGTTTCACCGTCGATCCCCGACTGGACCTGCGCCTCACCGCCCGTGTCGAGGACACCGAGTCCGAGGGAACCGGCACCGACCGCACCACCACCACCTTCGGCACCGGCGCCGACCTGCGGATTTCAGAAAGCCTGCGGGCCTCGCTCGACCTCAACTACGTCGAGATCGAGGAAAGCGCCGACGGCGGCCCCACAAGCACCGACCGCGGCCCGACGTTCGCTCTGGCAATCCTGCGCGACCTTCCGAATGGCGAGGCGCGCTTCGATCTCAGCAGTATCTTGACGGATGATGGCACCCGGGTCGAGGTCCGCGCCGGGCGCAGTCATGAGCTCCGGCTCGGTGAATTCGACTGGTCGGCGGGCCTGTCGCGCGGCGGCGACGGAGACGTCGACGGGCTTCTGCAAGTCGGCTACGGGCGCGAGTCGCGCAATGGCAGCCTCGAAGCGGGCTACCAGCGGAGCGTGAACACCAGCATCTTCGGTGAGGAGACGCTCGTCGATCAGGTCAGCGTTGGCTACAGCTACGCCCTGTCGGACGTCACCAACTTCCAGACCGGGCTGGCCTACCGCAACTACGACTACTTCACCGAAGGCTCAGAGAGCGTGCGCAAGCTCGAACTCGACATGTCCCTGACCCGGCAGCTCACCAGCGACATCGATATGGTCGCGAGCTTCTCGCACGAGCGGAGCCGCACCGGCGACGAAGACGCAGAGAGCGAGAACACCATCTATCTGGGCGTGCAGCGGGCGCTGTCATGGCGCCCGTGACACCACTTTCTGACTGACAATCCCAGGGGTGCGGGCGGGCGCCATGCCCTTGCCGCCAGACGCGATGAACTGGCCGATCCCATCCACCAGCGCGGCATGACGGCTGCCCGTGCTGCCGTCGGCCGACTTCAGCACCCCTCCGTCGAGCAGCTTCGGCAGGTCCTCGATTTCCCACGCCACATGCAGGCCGGACAGGCCGACCAGTGCCTGTGCAGTCGCAAGCTGGTGATCGTTGCGATGCTCACCCAGCGCATGGCGACGCGGCACGATCACCAGCGGCCGCTTGTAGCGGCGGGCGGACAGGATCGTCCCGACCCCGGCATGAGCGACCACGACACGGGCGCGGCGGAAGATGTCGACAAACTCGTCCGGCGGCAGCATTTGGCGGACGTCGAGGTTCGGCAGGTCTGCATCGTCGCCGCCCACCTGCGCGATGATCTGCTCGTCATGTTTGGCCGCGTAGTCGTTCATGGCGCGGGCAAGGCGCGGGAAGGCGAGCTGGGTACCGACGGTCAGGAAGATCATAGTATCGCTCCGTAATAGTCCGCGCCCTCCGCCTCCGCGACATGCGGCCACTGGCTGAGCCAGAGATCGGCGACCCGGCGCGCGTGTTTACCGGACATGGACATCTCCTCGGCGTTGGCGATCGAATCTACCCAGATGGTCTGGGCCCGCATCACCTTCGCCAGCGTGAGGGCGACGAGCCCCGGAAGCGCCCCGGTCGAAATCACGACATCGGGACGGTAGGCCAGCAGCCGCGCGCCGATGGTCAGCACCATCCACGGCATCCGCAGCACGTCGTTGCGGTTGCAGTCGGGCACGATGATAGACGGTGCCGCGTCGAATTCCTGCGGCAGGCCCTTGAGCGTCGTCGCGAAGAGCACGTCACAGCCCTCGAAGGCCGGGCGGAGCTCCATCAGCTGCTGCCAGTGCCCGCCAGCCGAGGCGATGGCGAGCACCCGGGTGGGACGGGTCCGCGCCGCGGGTTTCGCCGGGCGCTCCGGACGCGGCTCGGCGTGCTTTCCGCGCGAGGAGAAGGCGAGGCTCAGCATTGCCCCTGCCCCATCGCTGCGGTGGTCCGAATGACAAGGCGGCATGCAGTGCCGCGAGCTGTGAAAATCCGTGCCATCAATGTCCTGTGCCCCTCTCAGAATTCGTCAAAAAAACTGTTTCTGGTCTCAAAACGGAATGAACCCCGGCATCTGCGGCAGTGCCTGCCGCATGAGGTCCCGAACCCGCGCCTCGGCCGCCAGGAGGCCACCGGCGCTGTCGTCGATGGGCGTGGTGAAGCGCAAAAGCGCCCCGTCGCTGCGCCCGTGCAGCACCTCGTCCGCAAGCACACCCAGCTTGACGGCAAGGTCGTTGGCAACGCGGCGACCGCGCTGCTCGAACCAGTAATAGACGAGCTGGCGGTCGGTGCCCTTGGTCACCACCGCGCGGTTGGCGTCGAAACGGCCATAGCCGGCGGCGCTCATGTCGAGCTCGCGAGTGCCGATCTCGGACACTTCCCAGCCGTTGGCAGGCAGGCAGATCTCGGGCGAGTGGATCGCGGCCCCCCGCGTCTGGTTGTGATAGAAGGCCGAGAAGATCTGCACCGGGGCCATGCTCCCCGGTTCGAAATAAGTGGTGTTGAGGTAGTCATCCGCCGCCACGACCTGCGCGACCGCCGGATCGAGCGCGCCCCGCACGCCCGGCCAGGCACCGACGCGCTGCGGGAAGCGGTCGAACGTCATCCTCCCCGAAGCCTCGGGCTGGCTGCTGCCCAGTACCAGGACCATAACCCCGGCCGCCAGCGCGACCACCGAGAGCACGCCAATCGCCCGGGCGGGTGGCACGTGCAGCACGCGGCCCAGCACCTCGCCGGTGCCCGAAATGTCGAGGTCCAGCATCGGGCCGCGCTGCGTACCCCGGCCAAAACAGGCCCGCAACAGCAGCATCACCCCCACCAGCACGGCGATGGCGGCGAGCAGGATCGCCCAGCCCTCGAAGGCGTGCAGGAAGCCCTCGGCCGCGCTCACCCCGTAGTGCTCCACGACCAGCGCAGTGATCGCGATGCGCAGCGCGTTCATCGCCACGGCGAGCGGCGCGGCCAGCAGCACCAGCGCCACGCGGCGCCAGGCCGGCTCGCGGCTGATGGTGGCGAAGAGCACGGCGAAGGCCACGATGGGGAAAAGGTATTGCAGTCCCGAGCATGCCTCGGCCACCTGCAGCCGGTAGACGCCGAGGTCGATGATGTTGCCGTCGAGATAGACCGACATGCCCATCGCAGAGATCATCCACGCCGCGAGCTCCGAGGCCAGCGCCTGCAGCTGCGTCGTCACCTTCCAGTACAGCACCTGCGGCAGCGGCAGGGCCAGCAGCAGCAGCGCCACCGAGAGCCACAACCGCCGGGCCCGGGCCCAGCCCAGGCTCACGACCAGACCCCCCGCGATCCACGGGATCAGCCCATAGGCCGAGACATCGCCGATCCGCCCGAGCGTGCCGACCAGCCCCCCGGCGATGCCGAGCAGCGCCAGCAGCACCCCCGGCCAGATCACCAAGGCAGGATGGCGACGCAGCGCGCGGGGCTCGTCGCGCAGGGTGCGCAGCCCGATCCAGAGCGCCATCGCGACCACGATGGGCCCGTGCGAATAGACCGGCGTCATCCAGTTGGCGGCCAGCTCGCCCAGCCCCAGCGCGAACACCGGCGCGGCGCAGGCAAGCGCCAGCAGCCAGAGCCCGGCCACGCGCAGCTCGGCCCCGCGATCGGCGGCGAGCGCCGGGTATGTGTCCCCGACGCTCAATTCGCCGCCTTCGTGCCGTCGGCAGGCATCGCGTCGAGCGCCGCGCGGGCGCGCGCCGCAAGCGGATCGTTGTCGTTGACTGCAAGCCGGATCACCGCCTCGTAGTGCTGGCGTGCCTCGTCACCGCGGTCGGTGGCGGCAAGCGCCTCGGCGGCGTGGAACTGGACCTTCGGGTTGTCCCGAAGCTGCAGCGCGGCCGCGGTCAGCGCCTCGGCGGCGGGGCCGAAGGCGTTGCGGCGGAACTCGATCCAGCCATAGGTGTCAAGAAAATGCGGCACCGGGCTGCCGGCCAGCGGCGCGGCGATCTCGGCCGCCCGCGCGAGGCTCCCGCTGTCCTCGCGCGCCGTCGACAGCAGCGTGGCGAGGTTGTTGCGGACCGGTGCGCTGCTCGGATGATCGGCCAGCAGCGCCTCGTAGACCTCGATGGCACCATCGTGGTCGCCGCGAGCCTCGCGATTCAGCGCCAGCTCCCAGCGCAGCAGGGCGGCGCCGGGATTGGCCGCGAGCCCGGCATCGATCACGGCGGCGGCGGCAACCAGATCGTCCTGCCGCTGTCGCACCCGGAGCAGGTCGATCCAGAGGGGCTCGTTGTTCGGCGCGTCCTGCAGCAGCTCCTGCAGGATCGCCGCGGCCTCGTCGAACTTCTGCTCGGTCATCGCCAGCGTGGCGCCGGCGGCGCGAAGGTTCCGGTCTTCGGGAAAGCGCGAAAGACCGAGTTCCAGCACCCGGCGGGCACGCTCCGGATGACCGGAGGACAGGTTCGCGCGGGTGATCGCGGCATAGCTGGCGGCGCTGTCGCGCCCCTCGGACCAGCGCTGGTCGAGGTAGCCGATGGCAACCTCGATGTCTTCCTGCGCGACCTGCCGGTCGAAACGGATGCGCTCGGCCACCAGCAAAGCCTGCCCGCTGCCGATCTGGCGCAGCCGGTCCTCGATCGAGGCGGCGCGCTCCCATTGCGCGGTGAGGCGGTACTGTTCTCCCAGCGTCGTCAGCAGCCCGAGATCCTCGGGGAAGCGCGCCAGCGAGGCGTTGAGCACGTCGATGGCCGCGCTCTCGCTGCCCGCGTCTGCCAGCAGCAGCGCGTAGCGCAGCGCGGCGTCGGGCGCGCGGCCCGAGGCGTCGAAGGCCTCGGACTGGAGCTGCCGCGCCATCACCGCGTCGCCCGAGGCGGCATAGGCCCGGGACAGAAGCGACAGCGTCTGCGGCTGCTCCGAGTTCACCGACTGCGCCGCCACGAGGTGCCGCAGCGCGGGCTCCGGCTGGCCGCGGTCGAGCAGATAGGTCGCGAGCAGCTGGTTGGCCTCGAGATGCAGAGGCGTATCCGCGAGCAGTGCGCGCAGGGTCTCTTCCGCACCGGCGCGGTCGCCGGCCTTGTCGCGCATCTGGGCGATCAGCAGCAGCGCGCCGGCGGGCGCCTCGCCACGGTCGCGGGCCGCCTGCGCGACCTCCTGCGCCTCGGCCAGCGCCGCGTCCTGCTGGCCGGCGTCGAAGTGGATGGCGGCGCGCAGAAGACGGTAGTCGTCCGGCGCGCCCTCTTCGGCGATCAGTTGCTCGAGGTCGGCCAGCGCCGCCTCGGTACCGCGATGCTGGGCAAGGAAGCGGACCACCGCGAGCCTCGCCTCGACCGTCTCCGCATCGGGGCGGTCGCGGGTGACGGCTTCGGCGGCGTCGATGTCGCCGGTCTCGAGATACCAGTCGGCGAGCATGGTCCGCAGCCCGGCGTTGGCGGGATAGAGCGCGATCATCTGGCGGATGTGGCCGGCGATCTCGTCCTGCCGCCCGAGCCGGTGCAGAAGCTGCGTCTTCACCGAGAGCAGCCGCAGGTCGCCGGGTGCCTGCGCGAGGGCCACGTTCATTTCCTGCATCGCCTTCTCGGGCACGCCTTGCCGGACGAAACCGTCGATCAGCGCGTAGTGCATCGGCAGCAGCGCGACGGCCTCGGGGCTGCGCAGCGCAAGCAGGTCCGCGTGGGCCGCGGCAATCCGCTCGGCTTCGCCGGTCTCGGAGGCATCGGCATAGGCCAGCACCGCCAGCCGCACCGCCACACCCGCGTCATCGGGCGCCAGCGCCGCGGCGCGGTCGGTATAGCCGCGCGCATCCGCCCATTCGAGCCGCTCCATCGCCAGCCCCGAGAGCTCCAGAAGGGCTGCGAGGTGGTTCGGCTCCTGATCCACCACGCGCCGGAACTGGGCATAGGCCGCGTCGCGCTCGCCCGAGGCACTGAGCAGCTCGGCGAGGCCCAGGCGGGCGGGCAGGTTGTTGGGCTGAAGCTTCAGCGCGTTGAGATATTCAAGCCGCGCCCGGGCGGGATCACCCTCGGCGACATAGGTGCCGGCACGCTCCAGGTGGCGGGCGGCGGTGGTCGCGTCATCCTTGCAGGCGGAGACGGCGGTCACGGCGAGAACGAGGCAGGCAGTCTTGAGCGAAACGGGAAGGGAGGGCGCAACAGCGCGAATCGAGAATCGACGAGGGGCAAAACCACTAAACATCAAAATCCCTTCCGGAGGGGCAGATCTGAAACATCACGCATGCGAGCCGCATTCGGAGATGCGACCCTAAATCAAAGGGTTGGCCGCTCCGGTCAGGGCACGGCCGAGAACATAAAATCGGTCATTGACCAAGCGCCCTCCGGGAAAAAACACGCCGGACATGAATAACGGCTGCCCGGCACGGCAGAGGTCGCCAAGCCGATGATTGCGTTCCCGCGCCAGCCGAGTCAATGGTCTTGTCCCCGCGCGACGGGTGTCCGGGGCCCCGGAGAGGGCCCTGCCGGAACCCGCGCCATGTGCGGACGGATTGGGCGTCAGGACGCCCGTCCGGGCTCGAATTCCGCCACGAGTTGATGCGCCTCGCCCGGGTAGACGAGCCGCACGCAGGTCACCCAGTCGGGCTCGGACCGGGTCTTGCGCAGGATCAGCAGGCAGGCCGCGCCGACGGGCAGACCGAGATGCCGCGCCTCCGCCCCTTCGACACCGATGGCGCGCAACGTGTTGCGCGCGGCGGTCCAGGGCTTGGTCTGGGTCAGCCACGTCCCGGGCGGCGTCGCGTCGAAGGCCATGTCACGGGCAGCAGGCACCGCCGCGAGGTTGATCGCGCGGGTCTCAAGACAGAACGGTGCCCCCTGCGCGCTGTGCAGCCCCTGCAGGAACAGCACCTCGCCGGTGCCCGCGTCCGCCGGCATGTCGAGCAAGGCGCACTCCGCCGCGCCCAGCCGCGTGATCTCACGTCGCAGCAGGGTCCAGTCGTGGGTGAGCCCGAGCGCCGCGACCTCGGCGCCGATGTCGTTGATCTCCATCACCGCCGACTGCGCACGCGGCTGCGCCACGAAGGTGCCGCCGCGCCGCCGCCGCACGAGATAGCCCTCCTGCGCGAGCTGGGTCAGCACCTTGTTCATGGTCATGCGTGAGACGCCGTGCGCCTCGGCAAGGTCGGTCTCCTTGTCGAGCTGGTGCCCCGGCGCCCAGCGCCCGTCGAGGATGCGCCCCCGGAGATCCTCGAGGATCCGCGCGTGATGCGTTGCCTGCGGCCGTGCCGATGTCATGCCTTCCCGTTCCCCGCCTCGTCGCGGCGCCGGTTGTCCCGACAGGCCGCGGGAATATGAATAGACAAATCGGCCGCCGGACCCAAGGCCCGCGGCAAGCGCTTGAATTGTGGACGACAGCGAGGCCGCTCCGCTGCTGCTGACCGAGGGCGTGCACGCCACGCTCGGCTCGGACGCCTCGCACGAGCTGCTGCGCATCGGCGCACTGCCCACGTATGGCGTCCTGCCCCGCATCGGGCCCTTCGCGCTCGACTGGTTCCGGCTGCTGTTCTACTGGCTCTGTTTCCTCAGTTTCCTGGTCTGGGACCCGCTGCGGCAGGCCCGCGAGGGCAGGCTCACCGTATTCCACGTGGCGGCCTTTGCCGTGGCGCTGGGGCTGACGAGCTGGATCTGCTACGACCACTACGTGATCGCCAAGATCCTGACGGACAGCTTCATGTTCTTCAGCGCCCGCGAGGCATGGCTGGCGGGCATCGCCGCGATGCTCTCGATCATCGCCTGCTGGCGGCTCTGGGGCGCCCCATCGCGATCCTCGGTGCCGTGGTCTTTCTCTACCTCGCCACCGGGCCCGACTGGCCGGGGGTGTTCCGGACCCTCGTCGGCGACATGAACGAATTCATCGCCCAGAACGTCCGGTACGACGCGAGCCAGGGCATTCTCGGCAACATCATGGGCATCGTGCTGTCGACGGTGCTGCCGTTCATCATCCTCGGTGCCGTGCTCGAGGGTTGTGGCGCGAGTAGCTCGATGATCCGCATCTCGTTCCACCTGAATGCGCCGCTTCCGGGGCGGTCCGGTCTATGCGAAGATCTCGGCCTTGGCGCTCTTGGGCACCGTCTCGGGCAGCGCCGTGGCCAACGTGGTCGGCACCGGTGTCGTCACCATCCCGATGATCCGCCGCCGCGGCCTCGACCGGCGGGCAGATCCTGCCGCCGATCATGGGCGCCGCCGCGCTGGTCATGGCCGACATCGTGGGGGGGGCGAGCTACCTCGCGGTGATCTCGGCGGTGCTGGTGCCGGCCATCGCCTACTACGCGAGCCTCTTCCTCGCGGTGTTCTTCGAGGCCGAAAAGCCGGGCATCTCCGCCGCCGAGGGCGACGAGCCGATCGAGGCCCCCGACGCGCAGGACTGGATCAACCTGTTGCTGGTCTTCGGCCCCATCGCGCTGATCGTCTGGCTGCTGGTTTCGGGCCTGTCGCCCGCCGTGGCCTCGATCGCCGCGATCCTGATGCTGTTCCCGATGAGCCTGATCAACCAGGCCATCCGCCGCCATCCATGGAAGCTGATCGAGGCGCTGGCGGAGCGCAGCCTCGCCTTCGACCGCTTCTACGTGACCAGCCCGGTCTGCATGCCGAACCGGGCGAGCCTGATGACCTGCCGGATGCCCTCTGGCCACGGCGTGCGCTTCAACGGCATCCCGCTGTCGAAGCGCAACGGGACCTTCGTCGATCTGTTGCGCGACGCGGGCTACGACATCGCGCTGATCGGCAAGAGCCACCAGCAAACCTTCACCGGCATCCCGCCGGTGCTGCCCCGGCCCGAGACGCGCCCCGGCCTCCACCGCGCCAACGGCGAGCTGAGCGAGGCGGTCCGCAACGACCTTACCTCGCCAGACGACCGCCTCGAGGAGCCCTCGTTCTGGGCGGGCGAAAGCCCCGCCGTCCCCACGCCCTTCTACGGCGTCGACCATTTCGAGCTGGTCACCGGCCACGGCGACCACCTCGGCGACCACCAGCTGCTGTTCAAAGGCTCGGAGCAATACGAGCAGATCACCCGCGTGCCGTTCATCTGGGCCGACCCGGCCAGTGACCGGCGCGGGCGCTGCGACAGGATTGGCCAGACGCTCGACATCGGCGCGACGTTCCTCGAGCGCGCCCGCATTGAGCAGGCGTGGGGGCTGCAGGGGCGCGATCTGATGGCAGAGGGGAGCCCTCCGGACAGCGTTCTGATCCAGTGCGCGCATCAGGCGCCCATGGATGGGATCGGGGTACGCCCGAACGTGCATTCCCTGCGCGACGCCCGCTATCGCATCTCGGTGTTCGAGGGGTTGCAGTGGGGCGAGCTCTACGAGCTCGAGACCGACCCCGCCGAGCTCTGCAACCTCTGGGACGATCCCGGCGCCGCCGCCCAGAAGGCCCGCCTGCTCGAAAGGCTCCTGCGGGCCGAGCTGGCCCATACCGAGACAGCACCGGCATTGGTCGCCCGCGCCTAAGCCTGTGCCCGGCGCGAGACGTTTGGGGCGCGCCGCAAATCGTGCCGCCACCCAGTGACTTTCCCCGGCGCCCGCATTACATTCGCCCAGAATGAAGTAATTACCGACCGAGTTTCTCGATGCATCTGTCGAAATTCACCGACTATGCGCTGCGGGTCTGCCTCTATCTGGGCGCCCACCAAGACCGCGTCGTTCCCATCTCCGAGATCACGCGGGCCCATGGCCTGTCGCAGAGCAACCTGATGAAGGTCGTGCAGCAGCTCGTCGAGGGCGGCTTCCTGAAGAGCACCCGCGGACGGTCGGGCGGCGTCACGCTCGCACGCCCTGCGGCCGAGATCCGCGTGGGCGAAGTGGCCCGCTTCATGGAAGGCGACAGCGGGCTGGTCGATTGCTCCACCTGCATCCTGATCGGTGCCTGCGGGCTCGTACGCGGGTTGAATGAGGCAAAAAACGCTTTTTATCAATCGCTTGACCGAAGCAGCCTCGCCGATGCGGTGCTCGCGCACCCGCGCACCCTGTCGGTTCTGCAGGGCTCAGCGAAGGCCGATGCCGACGTCGCCCCGGTCAAATAGCCGAATCGATTCGCCGAATTTCCGTTGCGGAGGAGGCCTGCGAAGGGTGCTGCATGTGGTCGCCAGAGTCTCGCCCTCGGACCCACGGAGCGCCCGATAACAAGCTGCACAATGAGGCGCCAGGAATACGGGTCCGGAGGACTTCCTGCCAAATCCCTGCGCAATTTACGAACGTGAAAACCGCGTTTTCACCGCCCCGTGAAAAAAGGCTTGCCCGAAAAATACATTCTCATTATCTGAATGTTTAACGAGGCGGCGACGTCTCACCTTTGCCGCAACGGCGCGGCGATTTCAGTCACATCGGCCCAAACGGGCCCCGCAGCAACGGCGCTGCTCGACGTTCTGATCACTCAGACCGAAGGAGCGCTGGCTGCCCGATGGCATCCGCGATCCCCGACCGAAACCGCCGCGGCCCGGACAGATCCGGTTCCGCCAGATCGACCGGAGGACACCATGTCCAGGCAACAGCTCGTCATCATCGGCAACGGCATGGCTCCCGGCCGGATGCTCGAACATCTCTTCGAGGCACAGGGCGACTTCGACGTCACGATCTTCAACGCCGAGCCGCGGGTGAACGTCTCCCTTTCCCTGACCGAGCTCGACTGGCGCTTCATCGGCACCATCGACGACATCCCTCGGCAAGCCGCCCGCTGCGTCGAGAACGACGAGACCAAGATCGCCGTCTTCCGCACCGCCGATGACCGGATCTTCGCTCTCGAGGACAAGTGCCCGCACAAGAACGGGCCCCTGAGCCAAGGCATCGTGCACGGCGGCTGCGTCACCTGCCCCCGGCACAACTGGGTGATCTCGCTGGAAACCGGCACTGCACAAGGTGCCGCCGAAGGCCGGACTGCCGCTTTCCCCGTCCGTCTCGACGGTCGGGACATCTATCTCCAACTGCACCCCGGCGCCTGACCACCAGGCCCTTAAACCTCTGAGAAGGATACGAGAATGTCGTATGTCACTCCCAAGGAATTCGCGGTCAAGATGGTTGACGCCGGCGAATCCAAGATCTTCATGTCCACCAAAGACACCCTGATCCGCGCCTACATGGCCGGCGCCATCCTTGCGCTTGCCGCGGCCTTTGCCGTGACCATCGCGGTCAACACCGGCAACTTCCTCGTGGCCTCGCTGCTGTTCCCGGTCGGCTTCTGCCTGCTCTACCTCATGGGCTTCGACCTGCTGACCGGCGTCTTCACCCTCGCGCCGCTGGCGGTGATCGCCAAGCGCCCGGGCTGCACCTGGGGCGGCGTGCTCCGCAACTGGGGCCTCGTGTTCACCGGCAACTTCGCCGGCGCCATGACCACCGCCGTCCTGATGGCCGTCGTCTTCACCACCGGCTTCTCGACCGAGCCGAACGCCGTGGGCGAGAAGATCGGCCACATCGGCGAGGCCCGGACGCTGGGCTATGCCACCGCCGGTGGCGCAGGCCTGCTGACCGTCTTCGTCCGCGCGATCCTCTGCAACTGGATGGTTTCGACCGGTGTCGTCGCGGCGATGATGTCGACCTCGACCAGCGGCAAGATCATGGCGATGTGGATGCCGATCCTCGTGTTCTTCTACCTCGGCTTCGAGCACTCCATCGTGAACATGTTCCTGTTCCCCTCGGGCATCATGCTGGGCGGACAGTTCACCTGGGCCGACTACTTCATCTACAACGAGATCCCGGTCGTTCTGGGCAACCTCGTCGGCGGCCTGACCTTCGTGGGCGCGATGATTTACGCCACGCACTTCCGTGAGAGCCCGAAGCGCAACGCGAACCGCAACGACGACATCGCAGGCGTCCCGGCCGAGTAACCCCACATACGCACGGCCCCGCTTTCCGAAGCGGGGCCCTTGCCATTTCCGGAGCCGCGCCATGCCGAAGGACACCTCTGCCCCCGCCACGCTGCGCATGTCGATCGGCCAGCATTCCTTGGCCGGGCGCAAGCCGGAGAACCAGGATTTCCACGGCGCGCTGGTCCCCGGGGCCAGGGTCTGGCGCTCAAGGGAGTCACGCTGGCGGTGGCCGACGGTATCTCGTCGGCGCCGGTGAGCGCCGAGGCCGCCGAGCTCGCGGTGAAGTCGCTTCTGACCGACGACTACGCCCCCCCCCCCGACAGCTGGACCGTGCGCACCGCCGCCACCTGGGTGATCGCCGCAACCAACGCCTGACTCCACGGGCGCAACCGCGCGCTCGAGGACATGGACGCGGGCCACGTCTGCACCCTTCGGCGCTGATCCTGAAGGGCGGCGAGGCGCATGTGCTGCACGTGGGCGACAGCCGCGTCAGCCGCCTGAACGCCGCCGGCCCCGAGCCCCTCACCGAGGATCACCGCGTCACCCTGCCCGGCGACCGCAGCTACCTCGCCCGCGCGCTCGGCACCGGGGCCTCGGTCGAGATCGACTACCGCCGCCTGCCGGTGGTCGTGGGCGACGTCTTCCTGCTCTCGACCGACGGCGTGCACGATCACCTCTCGCCCGTGGCGGTGCGGACCAGCGGGCCTTTCGACCCTCGATACGGGATGTTTACTGCCAGCGTCCTCTGGCGTCGGCGCAGCGTGCTGAAGACGGGCACCGCCCAGGCGAGGCCGACCAGCCGCAACAGGCTCTCGACGAAGCCAGTCGTCTGACGCAGCGCCATGCTGAACAGCGCTTTCGTTGAAAGGCATTCTGATTGGCGGAGTTGCTGTAGGTCCGCTGACGGCCACGCCTGCCTGTCGGCACGGCATCCCAGCTCATCTCGGGGTTGAACCAACCTCTCGGGAGATTCCTTTGGAATGCCCTGTCGGGCAACGGATCGTCAGCGAGCCCCGGCGCTTCAGCGCTGCATTACAGGCCGGCCAGTTCCCGGTCTTGTAGCCCGGAGGCTCTGCTCATGCAGACCTGCTACCATGCTGAATTCACAAGATTAATCCCTTACAGGATTTCTGCGACATTGCCCCTTATTCGACCGTCATGACCATGCGCCTGATTTGCTGGCCCCGTCGCGCTTCGCAGTCTATGTCTTGGCAAGACGCTTCCTGCTCCGGTGACGTTCCTGTACGGCTACCGTCATGGATTTTGCGCAGCAAAAGACGGTCCGCTCGGTCGAGCGCACCTTGCAGATACTCGAACTGATGAACCGTGTCCCGGTGGTGCGCGTGCAGCACCTCGCGCAGGAGACGGGTCTGCCTGCGCCGACGGTCGTACGCCTGTTGGAGACGCTCATGAGCGCGGGCTACGTGCGCAAGATCGGGCGACAGGCCGGCTATTGCGTGACCGAGAAGGTCGCGGCGCTCGGGGCGGGGCATCACGGATTGCCCCAGATCTTCGATGTTGCGCGTGAGGCGGCGGAAGCGCTGACCCGCCGCACGCTCTGGCCGGCGGCGCTGGCGACGCTGGACGTGGATGCGCAGGTGATCCGCTTCAGCACCATCCCCATGAGCCCGCTGTCGCACTACCAGTCGACGATCAACCGCCGGATGACGTTGCTGGATTATGCCCATGGACGCGCCTATCTGGGGTTCTGCCCACCGGAGGAACGGACGCATCTCGTGGCGCTGCTCCAGCAATCGGCGGCAAGCCCGGCGGAGGCGGAGGCCATCGCGCAGCGCGCGGAGGCGGTCGTGGCGCTCACCCGGGCCAGCGGCTTTGGCGAGCGCACGGGCAACATTCAGCCCGAGACACATTCCATCGCCGTACCGCTTCGGCTGGGGGCCAAGCTGGTCGGCACGCTGGGGATCACCTATTTCGCGCATGCCAATGTCGACGTGGCTGCGCTGAAGACCGAACTGCGCGCTGCCGCGGAGGCTTGCGATAAGGGCGAGCCCTACGTGTGAACGGCCTCGTCCTCGGGGTAGACGGTGCGTGCGCGGTCGTCATCCTTGCCAGACGCGATGAGGCGCGGCTCGACGTGGCGGAGATGGTGGAGATGGTGGAGATAAGCCTGCCCGGAGACCGCAATCGCCGCGTCATCGCATTCGCGCGCGCCGGTCAGGGTGAAGGGCGGCAGATAGTGCATGCCGGTGTGGACTGCCATCGGTTCGAAAGGCACGGTGACCTCGTCGAGCGTCCGCCCATATCGGCCGTCTGGCTGGTAGTCGCCGCCGTTTGATCCTGTGGAGAACGCGATTCCCAACGTTTTGAGCCGCAGCGCCCGCCCGCCGGGACCGTAGGCCCAGCCGCGCTTCATGATCTCGGTCTGCCAGACCGACAGCAGCGGCGGGCAGGGCCCCCATGTTCGATGACAGCGATCCGCGCAAGGCACTGACCTCCATGTCGAAGGAGCCCCGCTTTTCCGGTCCGTGCTGCGGCCCGGAGGTGGGCAACTTCAGCCAGGAGCCGCCGCAGCAGACGGGGGACGGCTGGCAGGCGTGGATGATGCGCTGCACCAATCTCGTGGCGCGGCTCGTCCGCCTGGAGGGCACCGCCACCTTTGCCCGCAGAGGGCAGATGGACGAGTACATGGCGTTCTCGACCGACGCCGATGTCCGTTTCGACATCGAGACAGCAGAGGGCGAGGTCACCGACCATCCGGGCAATCACCTGTTCGTCGTCCCACCCGGCGACATCTTCTCGCCGCCGCGCATGGATTTCTCGACAACGGACGGATGGGTGCTGAACGCCGCCGATTACCCGTTGGCTCAGACCGAGCTCGAGTGACCCTAATCCGCGATGTCCCCCAGCGCGGGCATCGAAGCGATGACGATGGTGTCATGCGCGATCGGCGGCAGGGTGGGCAGGGGGCGGCGTGACAGCTCGCGCGCCGCGGCCCTGGGCATGCCGAAGGCCATCAGAACGTGTTCGGAAATCTGCTCGGGGTAGTCACCGGGGGTCGTGCCGCTGGTGATCGACACCATGGCCGCCGCGACCGATCCCATGAGGATGTCACGCCCGATTTCTGCCGTGGCAATGTGGAACAGTCCTTCCTCCACACCGCGACGGATCGTGACCAGAGAATTGTGCCAGACCATCTCGCCGAAGGTGTGCCCCGGCGCGCTGGAGTGGATCATCGCCCAGCCCCAGGCGGGGTTCTTTTCCGCCGCGTGCAGATAGTAGCGGATGGCGACGGCGCACTGTTCGGCGGCATTCTCCAGTGCGCCGAACATGTGATGCACGGCGCGGTCGAACTCCCCGGTCATTTCTTCAAGCAGCTGATAGCGGAGCGCTTCGAGATCGTCGAAGTGGTTGTAGAAAGTGCCCCGCGCCACACCTGCCGCCTTGCAGATATCTTCGATACGAACAATTCGGCCGTCCGCGCGCCCATAGCAGTCGAAGGCTGCAGTGAGGATCGTGTTGCGCGACTTGGCCCGACGCGCGGCACCGATCTCTGCACGGCGACCGTTCCGCGCGGTGCGGTAGCCCATGCGGACAATGGCTTCGTCGGCGTTCTCGGTGTTGTTTGACATGAGCGAAACAGTGCCTCTGACAATGAACTGCGACTGGCAACGTCCGAGGTATGCCGCAGCCACAGCGCCGGGGCCACCCCGAAGCCGCACCTTCGCACCAATTCCACTCTGCGGAATTTGTAAAATGACTATTTGTTCAAATTACGATCTGTCGTAGGCTTTGGACATCGCAGCTGGAGGGCTGCGGGATACGAGGGCCCGGGAGAGCCCGCAGGGAGGACGACGATATGTTCAGACGACAACGACCGGGCTGAAGCCATCCGGAGGCGCGATGACGCGCCATCACCCGACATTTCCATGACCAACACCACAGCGCGCGAGACGGGTCCATCCGGGCACGGTCGCTCCTGTCTGCATGGTCTCCGGCACGCGCTCTGCGCCTGCCGTCATGCGGCCCCGAAACGGCGGCCGTCCCGAACACTTTTTGACTGAGAGAAGGATCACATCATGGGGATCAACCGTATCGACCACGCCGCCGTCAGGGTCGGCGACCTCGGAAAGGCGCTTGCCTGGTACGAGGACGTGCTGGGCCTGACCGTGCTGTCGCGCGACGCCGACACCGTCCACCTTGCCTGCCGTGGCAAGGCCGCCGACATCACGCTGGTCAAGGGCACGCAATCGCTGGAGAACTTTACCTTTGGCGTCGACGACCAGGAGGATCTCGACCGGGTCGAGAGCATTCTGAAGAAGGAAGGCGTGGCCGCCGAGCGTCTGAACGGCGACAGCCGGCCGGGCGAGGGCGCGACGCTGAAGTTCCACCTCCCCTCGGGCCACGAGCTGCGGCTCTGCACTGGCGGGGCCGAGCGCCGCGCAGGCATCTCGGACTTCGACTCCAAGGGCTCGCATGTCCCGACCGACATGGACCACATCAACCTGCTGGGCGAAGTCGATCCGACGGTGATGCGCGACTTCCTGATGATGATCGGCTTCAAGTCGTCTCTGAACATTTCCGTCGGCGGGAAACTGGCCGGCATCTGGCTGCGCGGCTCGGCCTACGACCATGACATCGCCTACATGCGCGCAGTGCGGCCCTCGGACCGGCTTCATCACGTGGCTTTTGCGGTGGAGGACGGCAACCACTACTTCCGCCTGTCGGACCGGCTGATGGACACCGGTCATCGCTGGGAATTCGGGCCGGGGCGGCACAATGCGGGTCTGGGCAAATCCACCGGCTTTGGCACCAACAACTACGCCTACGTCTTCGATCCCTTCGGCAACCGCAACGAGTTCTCGTCGGGCATGGAGCAATTCGCCGATAACACGCCGCCGCTCGACGTGGACATCGCACCGGAGCAGATGACGGACGTCATGAACGGCTGGGGAAACGAGATGGCCGAGACCTTCATGACGGTGGGATCGTGAGCCTGTCGGCTGAAACCTTCCTGGCGGCGCAGGATCTTGTCCTGCGCTTCTGGGCGGTGGTGGACGAGGCGGACGACATGTCCGGCGCGGAACTGTTCACCCCCGAAGGCGCGCTGGTAATCGAGAGCTTTCGCGCCGAGGGAACGGCAGAGCTGTCCCGCTACTTCGCTGCCCGTCGCGCCCTGTCGACCGAGCGGCAGCGCGGCACCCGGCACCTCTGCTCCAACCTTCGGGTACTGCCCGCCGAGGGCATACGGCTCGCGGCAACGGTCACGGTGTTTTCCGGCACGGGAGCGCGCCCCTTGTCTTTGGAGGCGCCGTCCTCGCTGGCGGACTTCACCTTCGATTGCGTCAAGACGCCGGGCGGCTGGCGGTTTCGCGAAGTGCGAGGGGCGCTGGTTTTTGCCGGGGCCGACACGCCCGACCTGAAGAAAGCCGCGCAGGCTGCCAAGGGGGTCCCGGCATGAAGCGGGTCGCACTTGTCCACGGCTGGGGCGGCTCCTACGCCGCCACATGGCAGGCCGACGGCTGGGACGCTGCGCTGCGGGACGCCGGATTCGAGCCGGTCGGCGTCGATATCGCGGGCCACGGACCAACGGGCGGATCGCATAATCCCGCAGATTACGCCGACCTTGCCAGCGATCTGGCCGCAAAACTGCCCCAGGGGCTGCACGGGGCCATCGGCTTTTCGCTGGGCACCAAGCTGCTGCTGGAGCTTGAGGCGCGCGCCCCCGGCGGCAACGGGCGGCTGGTGCTGGGCGGGATCGGCGACAACCTCTTTGCGCCAGAGGTCGCCGGCCCCGCAATCGTCGCCGCGCTGCGGGGCGCGGGCGGAGATCAGCCGCCGCAGGTGGCTGCGCTGCTGGCCTACGCGGCCAAAAGCGGATCGGACCCGGCCTGTCTGGCCGCCGTGCTGGAACGACCCGGCAATCCGGTCCTGACCGAGTCACGGCTCGCCGCCGCAACGGCGCCGATCCTGATCTTCAACAGCCGCGCAGATGCCGTGGCCCAGCCTGACGCGCGGCTCGTCTCGGCTCTGCCGGGCGCCACGCACCAGCTGATCGATGGCCCCGGCCACGTCGGCCTAACCGCCGACGCCGGTTTTCGTGACGCGGCCATCGCATTCCTGACTGACTGAACCACATAGGGAGGAGAACACCCATGTTCGACGACACGACACCGATGATCGACCGCCTTCGCGCGATCCTGCCGCAGATCAAGGCCAACGCGGCAAAGGCCGAAACGGACCGCATGGTCCCGGCGGAGAACATCGAGCTGCTCAAAGGTACCGGCCTGCACCGCGCCTTCCAGCCCAAGGCCTACGGCGGTCTGGAAATGCCGGTGCCCGACTTCGAGAACTGCATCGCGCTGATCGCCACTGCGTGCGGGTCGACCGCTTGGGCGATTTCGCTGCTGGCGGAGCACGCGCACCAGATCGCTCTCTATTCCAAGACGTTGCAGGATGAAATCTGGGGCGATGACCCGGACACTTTATCCTCCTCCTCCATCGCGCCCTACGGACAGGCGGTCGAAGTCGAGGGGGGCGTGCGGTTCTCCGGTGAATTCGGCTGGTCCTCGGGCTGCGATCACGCGACCTGGGCAATCCTCGGGTTCCTGCGCGACGATGCGGAGGCAGGCAAGGTCTACAGCTTTGCCATCGTTCCGCGCGACGATTATGAAATCAAGGACAACTGGTTCACCGCCGGTATGCGCGGCACCGGGTCCAAGACGCTGGTGGTCAAGGATGCATTCGTGCCGGAGCACCGCATCGAAAGCGTACCCGCCTTGATGACGCTGACCTCGGCGGGCGCCGCGCTCTATCCCGACAGCCAGATCTACCACGTGCCGTTTATCTACGTCTTTGCCAGCTGCTTCTCGGCGGTCAGTCTCGGCATCGCGGAGCGCATGATCGAGCTTTACACCGAACGCACGCAAGGCCGCGTGCGCGCCTACACCGGTGCGAAGGTCGGCCAGTCGATCCCGGCCTGCATGCGCCTTGCCGAAAGCACCCACCAGGTGGCCGCGGGCCGGGCCTTCCTTGAGAAGACCTGGGCCGAGATGCGCGACCATGCCGAACGCCACGAATACCCGACGCCGACGCAGATGGCCTTCTGGCGGACCAACCAGGCCTATGCGGTCAAGATGTTCGTCGCGGCGGTGGACCGGCTGTTCGAAGCCTCTGGCGGGTCGGCATGGTTCGACGATGCAGAGGCGCAGCGCCTGTTCCGCAACAGCCACATGACCGCGGCGCATGCCTATACCGACTACGACATCTGCGCACAGATCCTCGGACGCGCGCTGATGGGTCTGGAGCCCGATCCCTCGCTCTTCTGATCCATCTACGGCCCGCTTCGCCCACCGGGGCGGGCCAGTCCTCCCTTTCAGATTTTCCTATCCCCTCTGGAGGTCCCCCATGGCCAGCATGAACTTCCCCGCCGAGAGCGGGTTCGATCCGCGTGCCTTTCGCGTAGCGCTCGGGTGCTTTGCCACCGGTGTCACCGTGATCACCGCGCAGGCGGATGGCCAGCGCGTCGGCGTCACGGCCAACAGTTTCAACTCGCTGTCACTGACGCCGCCACTGATCCTGTGGAGCCTGCACAAGACCTCGTCGAGCTACCCCGTCTTCGAGGCCGCCAGCCATTTCGCGGTGAACATCCTCGCCCATGACCAGATCGAGCTGTCAAACCATTTCGCCCGCCGCAGCGACGACAAGTTCGCCGGGATCGCCGTCACCGAAGGACACGGCGGATGCCTGCTGCTGCCCGAGACCTGCGCCAAGATCCAATGCGCCCGCGAGAACATCCTCGACGGCGGCGACCACTGGATCCTGATCGGGCGTGTCACCGGGTTCGAGACTTCGAACAGCGCGCCGCTGCTCTACCACCGGGGCCAATACTCGCTGGCGCAGCCACACCCGCAGGTGGCCGCCGAATAGGCCCCCGCTTTCACCGTCTTCGAAAACTCAGGGAGGAGACCCTATGAAGATGACCTACACCCTTGGCGCAACCGCGGTCGCGCTGACCGTGGCCGCCGCGCCGGCGCAAGCCATCGACGTGGGACCGGCGGATTACACCATCGTACCCAGCGGCACGGCCGTGGGCATGATCTATTATCAGCATCTGAGCTCGGACCGGCTCGATATCAATGGCGACGACGTGCCCGGATCGACATTCGAGGCCGATGTCGCGATCCTGCGCGGGCTGTATTACACCGAATACGGCGGCCTTCCGGCGGTCTGGCACCTTGTGATGCCGTTCTCCAACATCGGGGACGTCGACATCGGCACCCTGCCGCAGGACACCACCAGCGGCATCGGCGACACCACCGTTGGGCTAACGCTCTGGCCGGTGCAACCGGATAACCCCGAGACAGGCACCACGCTGGGCCTGTCGCTGTTTGCCACCGCGCCCACGGGAAACTACGATCCGGGCACTATCGGCATCGGCGAAGGCACTTGGTCGATCACGCCGCAGGTCGGCCTGATCCAGGGGCTGGGCCACGGGTTTTACCTGGACGCCGCGCTCGACGTGGCATTCAGCATGGACCACACCGAGGACGGCGTTGACTACGAACGCGCCCCGTCGTGGCAGCTTCAGACCATGCTGCGCAAGCAATGGGGCCCCACCTCGCTGACGTTTGGATACAATGGCCAGCGCGGCGGCGAGCAGAAGGTGAACGGCGTCGCAACCGGTCTCAAGACCCACCGCGATCAGCTGCGCCTTTATGGCAGCCACTGGATCGACCAGACCACCCAGATTCAGGGCCTGTACGCCAAGGACATCAACGTCGAAGGCGGCTTTGAATACGATAACCTCTTCCAGCTGCGCCTTGTGAAGGTGTTCTGAAGCCATCCACGGCCCGGAGGCAATCCGGGCCGACCCAAACCAAAGGGCACCTCCAAAAATTTCTGCAATGCGGCGGTCGGGGTATGACGCGGGAGGCGTTCGACGGTTGGGCCTGACATCGAAAGCAACGTTGCTCTTGGCAGATTATTCTTCAAGAACAGAATCATAAAAGGAATTCACCAAACCCGCTCAGTACCCGTGCCGACTTTTGCTTACGCTGCTTGAAAAACAAAGCATGATCAAAACGGATACAAACCAAGAGCATTCTGTCCGCCGTTGCCGGCTCAAGGCCTTGGAGAATGGTCTGCACGACACTGTCCGCCGAACTTTATCCGACGAAGTCCTCCTTGAAACGATCAATCTGATGCATCCGCTCGTGGAGGATCGTGACAATACCGATATCGCCGTTCGATAGGTGCCTCCAATACACGAAATGTCGCTCGTATCTGAAGAAATACCCCTCCACTCCGAATTCGGCCGGCACAGCCCGCGAATGGACACCGCGCGTTTCGATCTGCTCGAACGCGGCAAACAAACCGGTGATGTAGGTCTCGGCCTGCGCTTCGCCACAGGTGTCGCGCGTGTATCGGTAGATCTCGTCTAGACCCACGGACGCCGCTTCCTGGACTCGGATCGCCATGCGATCAGGTCCGGTTCCGGGCGATCACCTCGGCGGCGGTCAGCGGCTTGTAGCCCTCCTCTGGCGCGGCGAAGGCGCGGTTAAGCTCAGCCTTCAGCCGATCGAACGCCTCACGCTCGACGCGCTCCTTGTCGCGACGGATCAGATCTCGGATGTACTCGCTGACGTTCTCGTAGGCGCCGTCCTCGCCGACATTGGTCGCGACGAACTCGCTGAGCGCGCCGCTGACGCGAACGGTCATGGTGGTGGTCCGAGACATGGCGCTCTCCCTAGATTGTGTGTATTCAAGATAACCAATAACGAACACGAGACAAGGGCCCGCTCGCTGCGCCGCCTATCCGTCGTCGTCTTCCGGAACCAGACGATCCGCCATGGTCAGCAGCAAGACCAGCACGGCATCCGAATGTCGCGCGAGCGACACCAGGTGCTCCCCTCTCGGCCCGCGCTCGCCCGCGAACCAGTATTTCACGGTCCGCTCGCTGGCCCCCGTCCACCTCATGGCGGACTTGATCGCCCGGTGGGTCGATCCGAGCTCCGCATGCAATGCCATCGCCACGGCGGCGCGGTAATCGGCCGGAACGTCCTCTGGGTGCACAAATGTGCCCATCTTCGGCACAACTGTGCCCATCTTCACCCGCAACTTCATATGTTTCTCCGCTAAATGTCTGGGGAGACATGAAAAGCGGCAGTCGGAGCTTGGGCATGGGCGAGAGTTAGGAAGCCATCCGCCTTGGGCAGCGCGCGTGGAGTTTTCGGGAGGCGGACGTGGCTCGGACAAGAACACCGATATCCGGAGAGCCGACCGAAGCGCCCGAGCGCATCCTGGCGGCGCAATACGTCAGGATGTCCACCGAGCATCAGCAGTACTCGACACAGAACCAGTCAAAGACCATCGGCGAATACGCCGAACGGCCCGGCATCGAGATCATCAAGACTTACTCGGACGATGCGAAAAGCGGTCTGATCATCGGTGGCCGAAGGGCATTGCAGCAGATGATCTCCGACGTCGAGTCGGGCGCGGCCGAGTACCGCGTGATCCTGGTTTACGACGTCACCCGCTGGGGGCGATTTCAGGACGCTGACGAGTCGGCCTACTACGAGTATCGCTGTCGCAAGGCCGGGATGCAGGTCGACTATTGCGCCGAACAGTTCGAGAACGACGGATCGCCCACCTCCACCATCGTGAAAAGCGTCAAGCGGGCCATGGCTGGTGAGTACAGTCGGGAGCTCTCGGTCAAGGTCTTTGCGGGGCAATGCCGTCTGATCGAGCTCGGCTACCGACAAGGCGGCCCGGCCGGTTTCGGGTTGCGCAGAGCGCTGCTGAACGAGCGTGGCGAGGTGAAGGCCGAACTCAAGCGCGGTGAGCACAAGAGCCTGCAGACCGACCGCGTGATCCTGGTTCCCGGTCCCGAAAAGGAACAGCGGGTTGTCCGGCGCATGTACGAGATGTTTGTCAATGAAGGGCGCCCGGAGAGCGAGATCGCGGAGGTCCTGAACGCCGAAGGACATCGCACGGATCTCGACCGGCCATGGACCCGGGCGACTGTCCATCAGGTGCTGACCAACGAAAAATACATCGGGAACAACGTTTTCAACAAGGTGCCTTTCAAGCTGAAGCAGCGCCGTGTCGTGAACCCGCGGGATATGTGGATCCGCGCCGAGGGCGCCTATCAGGCCATCGTCGGCAAGGCGCTGTTCCTGCGCGCCCGGGAGATTGTGGATGCGCGCAGCCGCCATTTCTCGGACGAGGAGTTGCTGGATGCCCTGCGGGCGATCCTGAAACGACAGGGCCAGCTGTCCGGGCTGATCATCGACGAGGAGAACGATCTGCCCTCGTCCAGCGCTTACCGGAGCCGGTTTGGCAGCCTGCTGCGCGCGTACCGTCTCATCGGCTATGAGCCGGAGCGGGACTACCGCTACATCGAGATCAACAAGGCGCTGCGCGCGGCCCATCCCCAGGTCGTTGAGGAAATCATCGAGGGCGTTACCGCCCAAGGTGGTTACGTGGTGCAGGCCGCCGACACGCAGCTGCTGCGGGTGAATGACGAGTTCACGGTGTCGGTCGTTCTGGCCCGCTGCCAGGCGACGGCAGCGGGCTCCTTGCGCTGGCATATTCGGCTCGACACCGGCCTCGTTCCGGACATCACCATTGCTGTGCGGATGAACGAGACCAACGACGCGCCGCGCGACCTCTACCTGCTGCCCAGCATCGACATGACAGACGCGCGGCTGAAGATGGCCGAGCAGAACGGCCTGTGGCTCGATGCCTACCGGACTGAAACACTTGACGATTTCTACGCCCTCGCCGGGCGGGCGAAGGTGACGGAGGCGGCATGATGGCAAAGAGCCCGGAAGAGCATCACCCCACGGAAGTCAGCCTGGTCCCGACCGACCGCATTCGCGTTCTTAATCCGCGGGTCCGAAACCCCAGGACGTTTGCGGACATGGTGGAGAACATCGCCAAGATCGGCTTGAAGCGCCCGATCACCGTCACCCGCCGCACCGACACCGACCCGCAGGAGTATGATCTCGTCTGCGGCCAGGGGCGGCTCGAGGCCTTCATTCAGCTGAAGCAGAAAGCCATCCCGGCCATTGTCATCGACGCGGATGAGTCCGACTGCCTTGTAATGAGCCTCGTCGAGAACTGCGCTCGCCGTCAGCATCGCCCGATCGATCTGATGCGCGAAATCGGCACGCTCCGCGAACGTGGCTACTCTGAACGACAGATCGGCGACAAGATCGGCGTCTCGCCGGACTATGTCGGCATGATCGCTGGCCTCTTGGAGCGCGGCGAAGAGCGGCTGGTGACGGCTGTCGAGACCGGTCTGCTACCCCTCAACCTAGCTATCGACATATCGAAAACCGATGCCGAGGGCGCGCAGCGTGCGCTGATGGACGCCTACACGCAGAAGAAGTTGCGAGGGAAGAAACTCGCGGCGGCCCGGCGCTTGATTGAACAGCGTGAGGCACGCGGGAAAAAGATGCACCCGAAAGCGTACGGGCGCGACAGCCGAAACCGGCGACCGCTGACGAGCGATGCGTTGGTGCGCGCTTACCAGAAGGAAGCGGACCGCCAGAAGCTTCTGATCAAGAAAGCGGAACTGACGCAGGGGCGGCTCCTGTTCATCTGCCAGGCATTCCGAACCCTCCTCGAGGACGATCATTTCGTGACACTGCTGCGTGCGGAAGGCCTGGAGACCATGCCCAGCTACCTTCAGGAATCCCTCGCCGAGGGGACAGCGCCATGACCAAGAAGGTTCAGCTCGGCTTCGAGAACGATTGCGTCACGATCCCGGTCGCGGACATCCTGCCGGTCAGGGTGCTGAGCAAGTCCATCCAGTCCAGCCGGAAGTACACCCAGATCACAGCGTCGATCCGCGAGATCGGTTTGGTCGAGCCGCCGGTGGTCGCGCGAAACGGGGATGCCAGCGGCAGCTGGCTGCTGCTCGACGGACATGTCCGGATCGAAGTCCTGAAGGATCTGGGTCAGGAACAGGTCGAATGCCTTGTGTCGACCGACGACGAGGCCTTCACCTACAACAAGCGCATCAGCCGCATCGCGCCCATTCAGGAGCACCGGATGATCCTGAAAGCGATCGAGCGCGGTGTCTCCGAGGAAAAGATCGCGGCCGCGCTGGACCTCAACCCGCGCAGCATCCAGCGCAAGGTCAAGCTGCTCGACGGCATTTGCCCGGAAGCCGTGGCGATCCTGAAGGACAAGGCCTGCACCGCGGCCGTGTTCACCACGCTGCGCAAGATGATCCCCTTGCGCCAGATCGAAGCCGCCGAGCTGATGGTGAACGCCAACAACTACTCAGTCGCCTACACCTCGGCGATCCTCGCCGGAACACCGCAGGCACAGCTGCTTGAGGCGAACAAGCCCAAACGCATCAACGGCGTAACACCGCAGGCGGTCGCTCGGATGGAAAAGGAGCTTGCCCGACTTCAGGAAGGGATCACACAGATCCAGGACACCTACGGCCAGGACCACCTCCAGCTGACCGTTCTCCGTGGCTACGTCGGCAAGCTCCTCGGGAACGCGCGCGTGGTGCGGTATCTGATGCAGACGCGCCCTGAATTCCTGTCCGAGTTTCAGACCATTGCCGAGTTGGTGTCGGTTGTACCGGCCGAGGTGGAATAGCCGGCGCGGCAGACTTGATGGGGACCCGGACCTGATAAGCGCGGGGACCGCGGGAGACGCCTGACTGTGGGCCGGATCGAGCGCGGCGGTGGGGATGGCGGCGAACCCGCTCGGGGCCCACCAGGCTGGCTTGAGTTTTCGCCGGACGCGCAGCCGCGCTCGTGGCTGCGTTTCGTCCGGGCGTGCCGGAGGCCGGGCAACTTCGGCACGGCCACCCGCCATTTCTTCTCGCTGCTACTCGGTTGCGACGAACAGAACACGATCGAAGCAAATACAAAGCAGGAGCAAAGTGTCCGGCCGAGACTTTCAAACGCATGATTCTAAATAGAATCGTAGCCATCGATTATTGCTTTGAATCCTATCGTAATCCCGCGAAATCGGAGGGAAAGAGATCGCAAAAACTCCGCTCAGTGGGCAGGTTCAAATCTGGGCCACATGCCACGTTTCTGCGAGAATAGCGTCCGATACGATTGCGTTCTCTCATCCTTGCCGGGCGCTTTGACGGATTGCCGCGGTCGCGGCACCTTTGCGCAGGGCACCTCAAGACACTGACTTACCTATCTTTTTCTTTCACGCCTTCGTCCTCCTGCAACCGCTGTGAGTTGCGAGCAAGGAGACGATGATGAAACGAATCTGCTTGAAACAGAAAGAACTGGCGGAACGCTGGACCATTTCGCATCGCACCTTGGAGCGGTGGCGGTGGGCCGGTGAGGGTCCCGCATACATGAAGATTGGAGGGAGCGTCGTCTACCGTGTCGCCGATATCGAGGCCTTCGTACGCGATGCAATGAACACCACGTCTGATCAGAACGTCCCGGTCTACTGGCGTCGGCCTCACCCTCCCGATCCCGGGCGTCGCTCCAAAGCTCTGATTTGCGACGCATTTCGATTGCGCCACATCCCCGGCTCGGCCAGCCTCGGCTCAAGCCCAGAAAATGGGTGCGCATAGTTAGGGTGCGCACTGCCCGAGCCGGGGATTGTAATGGAAAACGACAGGTCGGAACTTCGCTGGGGCGTCGAGCAACGCCTTGAGCTCATAGAGTTCCGCCTGTTCTGGGAGGGACATGTGAACCGCAGCGATCTGATGGATTAGTTCGGGGTCTCGGTAAACCAGTGACCTGAGCCCCGTTTCTTCCTCCAGTTTGAGGTAGAGTCCGCTCCAACGAGGAGACGGACAATGAAGCGATCAAGGTTCAGCGAAGAGCAGATTATCGGAGTGCTGAAGGAGCAGGAGGCCGGGATGTCGACGGCCGACGTGTGCCGGAAGCACGGGGTCAGCAGCGCCACGTTCTACAAATGGAAGGCGCGCTATGGCGGGCTCGAGGTGTCGGATGCGCGGCGGTTGAAGGCGCTCGAAGAGGAGAACGGCAAGCTGAAGAAGCTGCTCGCCGAAGCCATGCTCGACAACGCGATCCTTAAGGATGTCGCCGCAAAAAAATGGTAGCGCCCGGTGTGAAGCGGGAGGCGGTGGCACATGCACGGGGTGAGCCAGCGCCGGGCGTGCAGGGTCCTGGCCGTGGATCGCTGCAGCGTGCGCTATCGTGGCGTGCGGCCGGACGATGGTCGGGTCTACCTTGTCCTGGAAGAGGAAGACACCAAGACCAGCCGTCCGATCGAGTTCGAGCTGCCCGAGGATGTCGTGCGTCTGATCGCTGAGCATCTCGCCTCCAGAGTCCCCTGGATGTGCCCTGCCGGAACCCCCTACCTGTTCCCCAAGCGCTCCGGTGAAGCGCCGGTCAATTCGGCAGACCTCGCAACACGGATTTCCAAACTGGTTCGCCGGGAGTTGGGCCTTGAGATCAACGCGCATCTTTTCCGGCATTTCGCAGTGATGAACTGGCTCGATGCCAACCCGGGGGGCTACGAGGTCGCGCGCCGTCTGCTGGGCCACGCCGACGTCAGCCACACGATCAACATGTACTCCGGGATGGAGGTAAAGTCCGGGACGCGGGCCTTCTCCGACCTGATCGGCGCTCTGCGCGAGGGCAAGGCATGAGCCCCATTCTGCCCCTCCAGGACTGGCCTGCCGCGGATCAGGAGATGTGGCGCGGCCTCTTCACCGAGGGCAACCCGATCGACGATCGCGGACCGCTTGTCCACCTGCGGGAGACCTCTCGCAAACGCCTTTCCCAAAGCTACGGGCAATGGCTGCAATGGCACCTTGAATGCGAGGCCCAGGCCCGCAACATCGCGCCTGCCGACCGGGTCACTCGGGCCGCGCTCCTGCAATGGCTCTCGACGCTCGATCGGCTGGCTCCAATGTCCCGCCTCATCTTGGTCGCGGGCGTCCTGCGCGTCGTCACCGCCGGGGACGCGTCCCGCGACTGGCGCTCGGAGCACGCGCTACGTGCCCGGCTCAAATCCCTTGCCGGACGCGGGACACAAGCGCGCAAGATCGGCAGGATCCTGAGCTCGCAGCTGCTGCTCGATACCGGCCTGCAGCTTGTCGAGGAGGCCCAGGCTCGCGGCGGGAGCGGCGTCTTCCGAGCCACATCTCTGCGGGACGGGGCCATGATCGCCCTGCTCTCCATGATGCCGATGCGTGTCCGCGCGCTGGCGGGGCTGACCCTCGGTACGTCGGTCGTCGTCGATGACGACCGCATCTTCATCGCGATCTCACCCGAGCTCAGCAAGACACACATCCCGTGGGAAGCAGAGGTCCCGCAGCAGGTCGCGCCGGCCCTGCGCGACTACCTTGATGATGCCCGCCCGTTTCTCGCGGCACGGGGTTCGGGCGATGACCCAAGCCTCTGGCTGGGGCGCAAGGGAAGCGCCCTCAAGATCGGCGCCTTCAGACCAACCATCTCAAAGCAGACGAAGCGGCTGACCGGGATCTGGGTCCCGCCGCACTTCTTCAGAGACGCGGCGGCCACCTCTCTGGCCCGCATCTCGCCGGAGGCTGCGAGCCTGATCCGCCCAGTCCTTGGTCACAGCGGCTTCCAAACCGCGGACCGGCACTACATCCATGCCCAGACCATCGAGGCCGGTCGCGAGTATGCGAGCCGCGTCCCGGCACTGGACCTGCTGCGCAGCCTGATTGACCGCGTTGTGGTGCATCACGACGCGCGGACAAAAGGGATCACGCTGGAGGTTGAGGGGGGGCGCTGCGCGCGATGATCGCGCAGGCCCAGCCTGGAGGGCTGGGTGATGTCGATCCGAGTTCGGTAAAACTGGTTGCGGGAGTAGGATTTGAACCTACGACCTTCAGGTTATGAGCCTGACGAGCTACCGGGCTGCTCCATCCCGCG
>NZ_JAATOS010000902.1:0-824 GCF_011806505.1 Salipiger sp. HF18
CGTGCTCTGCTGCGGCGGCAGCTGGGTCGCACCCAAGGACAAGATGCTGTCCGGCGACTGGGCGAGCATCGAGGCGCTCGCGGCCGAGGCGGCGAAACTCTCGCGCGGCTGACGTCTGACCGCCGGCCGTCAGACGGGCCGGCACACAGGCCAAGGGCCGCCCGCAAGACCTGCGCGGCGGCCCTTTTGTTTCCCATGGAGAAACAGACTGACAATCTCTGCGGGGCTGTTACCGGGCCGTTTTCAGACCGCACTTCCGCTCGGGAGCCCCCCACCAGGGACAACGCTTAGATTTATGCTGACGGCGGTCGCCCCGGCGTCAGCCGATCAGCCCGCCGCCCTGCGCATTGGTCTTTTCATAGAAGCGACGCAGGCGCTGGAGCGCGATGCGCAGCACCACCTTGCCGGATCGCGCCGCCCAGCCCATGCGCCTCTCGGTGGCCTCGAGCCCCTCGAGATAGCAGCAGCACTGCAGCGCCACATCGCCCAGACCCGGCCCAAGCTCGCGCAGCGCCGAGATGAAGCGGGCGCGCGCCGCCTCGGGGTGCCGTTGCGGTCGCGACGGCGCGAGAGCAGGATCAACGGGCTCTCGGCCATCAGGTGGCGGCGGCGCGCCAGCGGGTCCGAAACGGCTGCCTCCATCGCCGCTTCGGCCTCGGCCGAGGTCCCGAACCCGGCCTGCGCCTCGGCAAAACCACGCAGCTTGTTTTCCTGTTCTGCCAACAACTTGCTGAGCGCGGTGCGGCCCGCCGCGGTGATCCGGTAACGCGAGATCCGGCCTGGCGACTCGCAGGCGATCCAGCCCTTCAGCGCCATCCCCTGGG
>NZ_JAATOS010000903.1:0-821 GCF_011806505.1 Salipiger sp. HF18
GCCGTTTGAGGCTGGCACGGATTTGCGACGTTCGGGGCGTGGCGCGAGGGTGCCCTCCGACCTCGCGGCGAATGGCGGCGGTGGCTGGCCCCCGGGGCCCAACCCCTCGTGCGCGATCACAGCCGATAACCGCGCACGAGGACACCGGGGTGATGCCGGATCGCTGCGCCGGTGGCGCGGGAGGAAGGGGCGCTGCCCCTCTTGGCGCTGCGCGCCAATTCACCCCGGAGTTTATCTGGCAAGATGAAGGGCGGACCGTGGTTCCGGGGCGGCCGGGGTCAGTCCGGCATGTCGAAGACCTGCCCCGGGTAGATCAGGTCGGGATTGCGGATCTGGCCGCGGTTGGCCTCGAAGAGCTTTACATAGGCCGTGCCCTCGCCGTAGCGGTCGCGGGCCAGTGCCCAGAGCGTGTGGCCGGGCTGGACGGTGACCACGCGGAGCGGCGCGCCCGCGTCCACCGCCTCGCCGGCGGCGGCGAGCTTGGCCGGGTCCTCGCGCAGGAACGGGCTTTCGGCGCGGGAAGCGACCGTGCCCTGCGCGTCGATCTCGTCGACCCGCAGCGTGTAGGTGCCGGTCTCGATCGCCGGAAGCTCGGCCTGCCAGCGCCCGGTCCCGGGCACGTCGGCACGGGCGACGGGGCGGTTGTCGAGGTAGATGCGCAGTTCCGAAGACGCGGTGCCGCGGCCCGAAAGGGTGACCTCGCCGCTGTCGCCGTAGGTGATGGCGTCGATCGCGACCTGGTCCGGCATCGCGGGCGCCGCGGGCTGCATGACCTCGACGCCCTCGGCGGTCGAGAGCAGCACCGCGGGGGCCTGAGTGTT
>NZ_JAATOS010000904.1:0-818 GCF_011806505.1 Salipiger sp. HF18
ATGTCCGGCAGGAACTCGGCGTTTCCGAGCGCCGCGCCTGCCGGGCTCTGGGGCAGCATCGTTCCACGCAGCGCACGGTTCCTGTGGGCTGTCACGATGAAGAGCGCCTGACAGCGGACATCACCGAACTGGCACGCCTCTCTGGTCGCTACGGCTATCGGCAGGTTACCGGGATGCTGGTTCAGGCCGGATGGTGCGCGAACCACAAGCGTGTGGAACGGATATGGCGGCGTGAAGGGCTCAAGGTTCCGCCGAAACAGAAGAAACGCGGCCGGCTCTGGCTGGCCCCTCTCGTGACATCACTTCGTGATGCACTGCCGGGCAGTGGACGGCTCATGCGTGCGCTTGCGCCCGGAACGACCGAACCACGTCTGGTCCTATGACTTCGTCCAGGACCGGAGGGCGGATGGGCGCGCTTATCGCATGCTCAACATCATCGATCGATATACCCGAGAGGTTCTCCTGATCCGCGTGAAGCGCAAGCTCAACTCTATCGACGTGGTAGATACGCGGGGCGTTGTCGCAGAAAGGCGGCCTGAGGCGAAAGGGGCCCTTTTCCGTTCAGACTCAGGCGACGCGGACGGGCTCGGCGGTGCCGAGCGCGTTGAAGCGATTGATAAGGGCGACCCGGATGTGGATTTCAGCAGTTTGGCGATCGGGATCCCGCGCGGCGATGCGCTCACCGAAGGCCTTCCCGCATCGTATCCACTCGCCGGCAGGGCATTGCGCAGCAATGTCCCGAGAGGGCACCAGAAGCTTCAGCGGTCCTTCGGCACGGCGAAAGGGGATCTGCACCTTGAGGGTCTTCTGTCTGCGGC
>NZ_JAATOS010000905.1:0-793 GCF_011806505.1 Salipiger sp. HF18
TCCGTCCGGGGAAAAGGGAACCTCGGTGTTCAGACGATTTGTGCAACAGAGCCCTGGAGATCCCAAATCATCTCGGAGTCAAACCAACCTCTCGTGACATTGCTGCGCAATGCACTGACGGTCAACGGATCGTCAGAGAGCCAAGGCGCTTGAGCGCTTCATTGTAGGCTGGCCAGTTTTTGGTCTTTTAGGCTGGGGGGAGTAGGTTGGCTCATGGAACCCAGCTACCAAACTGGATTCACAAGATGAATCGCTCATGCGATTTGTGCAACAGAGCCGTCCAGATCCGTACCACGGCCACAGGCGCTCTTGGATCGCCTGTGCTTGAGGACAGGATCGTTGGTGGTCCGGCCCACATGAGCGACCTAGTTAAGACATCAGCTCAAAGTGACGGAGGGCGAATGGCTGAACGTAAGCCGACCGAAGCAGGTCGTGATGCCGTCATCACTCATGGCATCGTCACCGACAACCCAGAAGCACTGCTGCGTGGCACCGGTTGGCGCGCTGTATGGGCGGTCTGCCGCGAGGGCGGGCTGCGGCTGTGGAGCGATGATGCCTTCGGGCTGGCCGGGAACGTGGCCTTCCGCGTGATCATGGCCATCTTTCCCTTCCTGATCTTCACGTCCTCGCTGACAGCCTTCATCGGGACTGACGGCATGGCCGAAGATCTGATCTCGTTCCTCATCGCCATCGTGCCGGAGGCGCTGATCGAGCCGATCGTTTCGGAAGTCCGCCAGGTGATGACCGTCCAGCGCGGTGGCGTCCTGTCACTGGGTGTTCTCCTGACCATCTG
>NZ_JAATOS010000906.1:0-814 GCF_011806505.1 Salipiger sp. HF18
CGCGAGGCGCTGACCGCGCTGCTGCAGCTCGGCTGGCTGTCTCTGCCGGTGGTCGGCATGACCGCGCTTTTCACCGGCGGCGCGCTGGCGCTGCAGATCTACTCGGGCGGCGCCCGCTTCAGCGCCGAGGCGGTGGTGCCGCAGATCGTCGCCATCGGCATGGTGCGCGAACTGGGCCCGGTGCTGGTGGGGCTGATGATCGCCGCCCGCGTGACCTCGTCCATCGCCGCCGAGATCGCCACCATGAAGGTGACCGAGCAGATCGACGCGCTGGTGACGCTCTCGACCAACCCGATGAAGTACCTCGTGGCGCCGCGTCTGCTGGCGGGGCTCGTGGTGGTGCCGCTGCTGGTGGGCGTCGGCGACGTCATCGGCATCTTCGGCGGCTGGTTCGTCGCCACCAGCTCGCTCGGTTTCAACCCCGCCGCCTATCTCAAGAACACGCTCGATTTCCTCGAGCCGCTCGACGTGATCTCCTCGCTGGTCAAGGGCTGCGCCTTCGGCGGCATCGCGGCGCTCATGGGCTGCTACCACGGCATGCACTCGGGCCGCGGCGCGCAGGGCGTGGGCCGCGCCACCAAGGGCTCGGTCGAGGCCGCGGCAGTGCTGATCCTCGCCGCCAACTTCCTGCTCACGGGGGTGTTCTTCTCGATATGACGAACGACGCCACACCCATGATTGCCCTCGAGGGCGTCTCGAAATCCTTCGGCCAGAAGCACGTGCTGCGCGGGGTCGACCTGAGCGTGCCAAGGGGCACCTCCATGGTCATCATCGGCGGCTCGGGCACCGGCAAGTCGGTGACGCTGAAATGCGT
>NZ_JAATOS010000907.1:0-812 GCF_011806505.1 Salipiger sp. HF18
GACGCGCCCGCCGAGGACGCCATCGTGGCGCTGCCCCCGCCCGAGGAGACCGCCGAGGTCGAACCGCCCGAGGAGCTGACCCCGCCGCCGCCCGAGGAAACCCTCGAGGCCGAGGAGGAAGAGACGCCCGAGCCGCCGACCAATGCGCTGGCAAGCTCGCCGCGCCCGGTCGAACGGCCCGAGAACCTCGCCAGGACCAGGCCGGAGCCCGAGCCCCGGCCGGAACCGCAGCGCCAGTCCCGCACCACGCAGACCAAACCCGAGCGCCGGCAACCGCAGGCCGCGCCTCAGGGCAACGCCGAGCGCAATGCCAATGCCGGGCAGGAAGCGGGCAGCGAGACCGCGACGGCGACCCGCAGCGGCGCCGGCAGCAGGCGGGCAATGCCGCGGCGAGCAACTACCCGGGCCAGGTGATGCGCAAGCTCTCGCAGGTGCCGCGGCCGTCCTTGAACGTGCGCGGCGCCACGGTGGTGGCGTTCCGGATCGGCACCAACGGCGGGCTCGCCGGGGCGTCGGTGGCGCGCAGCTCGGGCTCTTCGGCGCTCGACAGCGCGGCGCTGCGGGTGGTGCAGCGCGCCGCCCCCTTCCCGGCCCCGCCGGCAGGGGCGCAACGCAGCTTCTCGGTGCAGATCAAGGCCCGCTGACGGCCCTGCCCCGAGCAGCCCTCACAACCGATCAAGGCGCGCCCCGGCGCGCCTTTTTCGTGTCTGCGGGTTGGAGCTTCGCGGTGTCTCTGGGTCGAATCCTGGCCTGTGTCTGCGGGGCTGAGCTTTGCAGTCACTGCGGGGCGGACCCTTGCCGTCTCCGTGACG
>NZ_JAATOS010000908.1:0-808 GCF_011806505.1 Salipiger sp. HF18
CAAACGATGGTCGCGCGTTCACCGATACGATCATCCAGAAGCTCCAGAAGGTCGTGCTTGCCCGTGGCCTTGAGCTTGCTAACGCCAAAGTCGTCGAGGATGAGGAGGTCAGCTCGTTTATACTGCGCGCGCAGCTTTGCCGTCGTGCCCTCAATGTGCGCAATTTCGAATTCCTCCAGAAGCCGGGACACCATCCGGTACGATACGCTGATGCCGTTCCGCACGGCCTGCATTCCCAAGCAACACCCAAGCCAGGTTTTCCCCGTTCCGCTTTTGCCTGTGATCAACACATTCTGGTGCCTGCCAATCCAGTCACAGCTCAACAAGCGCGTCGTCAGCGACTTGTCCAGGTTCCTGTCGCTTCCATAGGTCAACTCCTCCGGATGGGCCTGTACCCGCAACTTGGCGGCGCGAAGAAGTCGGTCCTTCCGCGCATTCTGACGATGAAGCTCCTCGGCATCGACCAGCATCGCCAGCCGGTCTTCGAAGGCCAGGTCCGCCTGTCGAGGAGTTTCTGCTTGTTGGCGCAGAGCTTCCCGCATGCCTTTCAGCTTAAGATCATCAAGTTTTCGAAGTGTCGTCTCAATGCTCATGCACCAGTCCTCCCGTAATAGTCAGCCCCGCGGATATTCCTGTGGTTGATCGCAGGATCATCGCCCCTATCCACCTCAACTGCGGCATCCATCCGCGCTGGCTGAGCAATCAGCCGTTCTATGCGTTTGATGTGAGGTGGATAGTGCCCCCGCGCGTGGTGTAGGAGCGTGGACCTTCGGAGAGGTCCGAGTCTGATCAGGATGCCACGGCGGGC
>NZ_JAATOS010000909.1:0-801 GCF_011806505.1 Salipiger sp. HF18
CGATGTAATCCTCGTTGTGCAGCGTGGCGTTCGAGACCACGACGCCGCCCACGGTGACCGGCGTCAGCCGCGCTACCGGCGACAGCGCGCCGGTGCGGCCGACCTGGATGTCGATGGCCTCGAGCCGGGTCCAGGCCAGCTCGGCGGGGAACTTGTGCGCGATGGCCCAGCGCGGCGTGGTCGAGCGGTAGCCGAGCCGCTGCTGCAGCGCGAGGTCGTCGACCTTGTAGACCACGCCGTCGATGTCATAGCCGAGCGTCGCGCGCTGCTCCTCGATCTGCGCGTAATGGGCCAGCATCTCCTGCGGGCCGTCGCAGAGCCGGGTCAGCGGATTGGTCTGGAAGCCGAGCGCCTCAAGCCTTTCTATGGCGCCCTTCTGGGTGGTGGCCAGCGGTTCCGAGTCCTCGCCCCAGGCGTAGGCGAAGAAGCGCAGCGGGCGCTCGCGGGTGATCGCGGCGTCGAGCTGGCGCAGCGAACCCGCCGCAGCGTTGCGCGGGTTGGCGAAGCGCTTGCCCCCGCGCGCCTCCTGGCGCTCGTTGAGGGCGGCGAAATCCTCGTGGCTCATGTAGACCTCGCCCCGAACCTCGAGCACCTCCGGCGCGCCCACGAGCGTCGCGGGGATGTCGTCGATGGTGCGGGCGTTGGCGGTGACGTTCTCGCCGACGGCGCCGTCGCCGCGGGTGGCGGCCTGCACCAGCTCGCCGTTCTCGTAGCGTAGCGACAGCGAGAGGCCATCGATCTTGGGCTCGGCGGTGAAGGGCAGCGGCGCGGCGTCGGCCCGCCCGAGGGAGCGGCGGGGGG
>NZ_JAATOS010000910.1:0-800 GCF_011806505.1 Salipiger sp. HF18
TGGGGGCGTCCTACGCCCGCAACGGCCTCTCGCTCGAGCGTCCGCGCGTCGGACTGCTCAACGTCGGCACCGAGGAACACAAGGGCCGCGCCGAGCTGAAGCAGGCGCATGAGCTCATCGCAGCCTCGGCCGAGAGCAACAATTTCGAATTCATCGGATTCGCCGAAGGTGGCGACATCCCCGGCGACCGCTGCGACGTGATCGTCACCGACGGCTTCACCGGCAACATCGCGCTGAAGACCGGCGAGGGCACCGCCTCGCTCATCGGGCAGTTCCTGCGCGAGGCCTTTGCCTATTCGCCGCTGTCGCGCGTCGCCGCCCTTCTGGCCCTGACCTCGCTCAAGCGGCTTCAGGCACGGATCGACCCGCGCCGCAAGAACGGCGGCGTGTTCCTCGGCCTCAATGGCACGGTGGTGAAGAGCCACGGCGCCGCGGATGCGACAGGTGTGGCAGCCGCCGTCGAACTGGCCTACGATCTTGCGCAATCGGGCTTTGGCGACCGACTCGCCGCCCGCATCGCCTCGGCGGCCACCGCCGCGGAAGAAAGTGCCCCGCAGCCGGGCACCGAGCAGAAGAAAGACGGAACGAATCCATGACCATACGGGCGCAGGTGGCCGGGGTCGGGCACTATCTGCCCGAGCGCGTCGTCCCCAACTCCGAGTTCGAGAAAACCCTCGACACCTCTGACGAGTGGATCAGGACCCGCTCCGGCATCGAACGGCGTCACTTCGCCGCCGAAGGACAGACGACCTCCGAGCTCGCGACCCGCGCGGCGCTTGCCGCGCTCGAAGACGCAGGGC
>NZ_JAATOS010000911.1:0-798 GCF_011806505.1 Salipiger sp. HF18
CGGTATCGGCGTGGCGGCGACGCTCGTCTACTACCAGCGCCTTGCCGCCGCCGTCGACCGGCTTGGCGGCAAGCTCGAGCTGACCATCGTGCACGCCGATGTGCAGGAGCTGATCCGCAACAATCTCGCCGACGCGCGCGAGGCGCAGGCCGAGGTCTACCTCCGCCACATCGAGCGCCTGCGCGACGCCGGCTGCGATTGCGCCGCCATCACCTCGCTCGGCGGTCATTTCTGCTTTGACGAGACCGTCGCGCGCAGCCCGTTGCCGCTGATTTCGGCCGTGGCGCCGCTGGACGATTTCCTCGCGGACCAGGGGCTGCACCGGGTCGGCCTGCTCGGCACCCGCGTGGTGATGCGCACCCGCCTCTACGGCCAGCTCTCACGCACCGAGGCGGTGACCCTGGACGACCGCATCGACGAGCTGGGCCAGAGCTACCAGGACATGGCCGTCGCCGGCACCTGCACGCGCGAACAGCGAATGCAGTTCCTGCACGCCGGACGGCAGATGGTGGACGAGCTCGGCGCCGAGGCGGTGGTGCTCGCTGGCACCGATCTCAACCTCGCCTTCGAGGGCGCCGCCCCGGGCTACCGCGTGGTGGATGCGCTCGACGTGCACGTCGACCTGCTGGCCCGCCTCGCGACCGGCCACGCCACGCTGTGAGACTCCGGGCGGCCTGCCTGCTGGCAGTGCTCGCGGCAAGCCCCGCGCGGGCCGAGACCGCGGCGGAATGCGCCGCCTACTGGCAGGCGTTGGCGGGGGTCTGGCGCGACTACCCCGGGGTCTGGACCGCCCCCGAC
>NZ_JAATOS010000091.1:0-12848 GCF_011806505.1 Salipiger sp. HF18
TCAAGCGCGAGCCCGCCGGGGCGGTGAGCCGGGCGCTCTCGTCGTGGAAGGAACTGACCGCGCCGCGCCCGGTGCAGCGGTCGGGGATCCCTGCGAGCGGAGTCTGACTTGTCCCTACTGCGGAACGAAACGCTCGAGTTCGGGCAGGAGGACGACGCTCTCCTGCTCGTGCGGGTCGGTGCGGGCGAGAACGCTCACCACCTCGACGTCGCCGGTGTTGATCGGCAGGTGGGGCACTCCGGCGGGAATGTAGACGAGATCGCCGGCGGTGGTCTCCATCATGTTCTCGAGCTCAGGGCCCCAGTACATGACGGCGCTGCCCTCGATCACGTCGATCGCGGTCTCGTGGCTTTCGTGCATGTGGGCTTTGGCGCGGCCGCCGGGCGGGATGCGCAGCACGTGCATGCAGATCCCCTGCGCGCCGCTGGTCTCGCGCGAGATGCCTTCGAGGTAGTTGAACCCCTGCTTTCCCGCGTAGCTCTCTCCGGGGCGAAGCTTGCGGCACCGGGCGGGCGTTTCGGTCATGGCACTGTCCTTCCGGAGGCTGCGGCATGATGGATGGCACTCCGAAACCCGGCGCTGCGTCAACCGTGATCTCTGCCAGCGCGCTCAACCTGACCTTCGAGACCAACGACGGGCCGGTGCACGCGCTGCGGGACGTGAACCTCGAGGTGGGGAAGGGCGACTTCGTCTCCTTCATCGGGCCCTCGGGCTGCGGCAAGACCACCTTCCTGCGGGTCATGGCCGATCTCGAGCAGCCCACGTCGGGCACCGTCCTGGTGAACGGCGTGACGCCCGAAGAGGCGCGCAAGGCCCGTGCCTACGGCTACGTCTTCCAGGCGGCGGGGCTTTACCCGTGGCGCACCATCGGCGGCAACATCCGCCTGCCGCTCGAGATCATGGGCTACGACAAGCGCGTGCAGGCCGAGCGCGTGAAGGAGGTGCTGGCGCTGGTCGACCTCGCCGGGTTCGAGAAGAAATATCCCTGGCAGCTGTCGGGCGGCATGCAGCAGCGCGCCTCCATCGCCCGGGCGCTGGCCTTCGAGGCCGACATCCTGCTGATGGACGAGCCCTTCGGCGCGTTGGACGAGATCGTACGCGACCACCTGAACGAGCAGCTTCTGGCGCTCTGGGCGCGGACGCAGAAGACAATCTGCTTCGTCACCCACTCTATCCCCGAGGCGGTCTACCTGAGCACCAAGATCGTGGTGATGTCGCCGCGTCCGGGGCGCATCACCGACGTCATCGAAAGCACGCTCCCGCGCGAGCGCCCGCTCGACATCCGCGACACGCCGGAGTTCCTGGAAATCGCCCACCGCGTGCGCGAGGGGCTGCGGGCGGGGCACGCCTATGACTGAGCCGTGCGCCTCTTTCGTTGCGGCAAGGGAAGCCCCTGGCGCTTTCCGGCCGCCTGTGGCGCGCCAGCGATGGGCGCGGGCGGCTGGCGCGCGTTCCAGCCTTCAGGGCCACCGGTTCTCCGGCCCGTTTCGAATTTCAGGATACGGAAAGACGCCTTCATCTTCCCGAAAACATTCGAATTTTCTTTTCTGTCGCGGCTATTCCGGTCGAGTATTCGAGGAAAGATGAAGGCATGGGGAGGATCGGCATGAACACAGTGCAGCACAGCCCCCGGCTCGCAGGGCCGGATGATGTCCCGGGGATCGCGGCGGTGCTCAACCGCTGGATTGACGAGACCACCTGGATGCCAAGATCCATGCCGCCATCCGATATCGAGGATATCATCCGCACGGCGCTTCCGGACCGCAACATCTGGGTGCTCGGCGATCCGATCGAGGCCTACCTGTCGCTCGATCCGAGGGTGTCGAAGATCGGGGCGCTTTATTGCTCGCGCACCGGGGAGGGCTGCGGCAAGGCGCTGATGGACCGGGCCAAGGAAGGCCGGGATTTCCTCTGGCTCCACACCAACGTCCCGAACCTCGGGGCGCAGCGCTTCTATCGCCGTGAGGGCTTCGAACCCGTCGGCGGCGAGATCATGCCCGACCCGCCCGAGACCGTCCCCGAGATCCGCATGGAGTGGCACCGTTGAGAGCTGTCTTGCCCGTGCTGACCGTCGTCGCGGTGATCGTCGCGATCTGGTACGCGGCCGCGGTCTGGCTCAACGCGCCCTGGGCGCGGGACATGGCCGCGCGGCAGGACCGCGAGCTCGGGGCTGCGGAGCTGGTGGTCGACACCTGGAGCCAGGACAAGCCTAAGCTGCCCGCACCGCACCAGGTTGTCACCGAGCTCTGGGAAACCACGGTCGAGAAGAGCGTGACCTCGAAGCGCAGCCTCGTCTACCACGCCTGGGTGACGCTCTCGGCGACGCTGGCGGGCTTCGGGCTCGGCACCGCGCTCGGGTTCGCGCTGGCGGTGGGCATCGTCTACATCCGTGTCATGGACATGAGCGTCATGCCCTGGGTCATCGCCAGCCAGACCATTCCTATCCTCGCCATCGCGCCGATGATTATCGTGGTGCTGAACGCGGTGGGCGTCTCGGGTCTGCTGCCCAAGGCGGTGATCTCGATGTACCTGAGCTTCTTCCCGGTGGTCGTGGGCATGGTGAAGGGGCTGCGCTCGCCCTCGGCGATGCAGCTCGACCAGATGCGCACGTGGAATGCCACCAGCGCGCAGGAGTTCGTCAAGCTGCGCCTGCCATCGTCGATGCCCTACCTCTTCGCCTCGCTGAAGATTGCCATGGCCGCGAGCCTTGTCGGCGCCATCGTGGGCGAACTGCCCACTGGTGCCGTGGCAGGGCTGGGCGCGCGCCTGCTGGCGGGCAGCTACTACGGCCAGACCATCCAGATCTGGTCGGCGCTCTTCATGGCGGCTGCGGTCGCGGCTGCCATGGTCGGGCTGATCGGCGTGCTGCAGCGGGTCACGCTGCGGCGCATGGGGCTGGACCGATGACTGCGCGGGCGCTGGTCTCGCGCGCGCCGCTGGTGGCCTTCCAGATCGCGCTGGGGGTCGCCCTCGTGGCCAAGGGGCTCGTGTCCTCGGGCGTGGGCACCGCGCTGGTGACGCTGGCGCTGTTCGCGGTGTGGATCGGCGGCACGCTCCTCAACAGCTGGCTGGCGGCGCGCCCCGGCGTCTTGCGCTTCAAGGCCTTCGCCATTCCTCTGGTCTTCGGGCTCACGCTGCTGGCTATGTGGGAGATCGCGGTGCGGGGCTACGGCGTCTCGACGGTGATCCTGCCGCCGCCCTCGGCCATCGCGGTGCGGTTCTCGCACTCGCTCCCGATCCTCTGGGAGGACTTCGTCCAGACCGTGATCAAGGGCGCGCTGAGCGGCTTCGTCATCGGCTGCGTCGCGGCGCTGGTGACGGCGGTGGTGGTCGACCGCTTCGACTTCCTGCGCCGCGGCCTGCTGCCGGTCGGCAACTTCGTGGCGGCGCTGCCGATCATCGGCATCGCCCCGATCCTCGTGATGTGGTTCGGCTTCGACTGGCAGTCGAAGGCGGCGGTGGTGGTGGTCATGGTGTTCTTCCCGATGCTGGTGAACACTGTCGAGGGGTTGCACGATACCGGCGCCATGCAGCGCGACCTGATGCGCACCTATGCCGCCGGCTACTGGACGACGCTCCTCAAGTTGCGCCTGCCGGCCGCCATGCCTTTCATCTTCAACGGGCTCAAGATCGCCAGCACGCTGGCCCTGATCGGCGCCATCGTCGCTGAATTCTTCGGCTCTCCCGTCAGGGGCATGGGCTTCCGGATCTCCACCAGCGTCGGGCTGCTTGCGCTGGACCTGGTGTGGGCTGAAATCGTGGTGGCCGCGATCGCGGGCTCGGCCTTCTACGGCGCCATCGCGCTGCTCGAGAAGGCCGTCACCTTCTGGCACCCCTCGCAGCGGGGCCACGGACACTAGGACCAACGACAAGAACCAACACGGAGGTAACGATGACAACATTGACCAGACTGGGCGCCCTCGCGGCGCTGTCGCTGGCCGCAGGTGCGGCCCACGCGGCGGACGAGATGACGCTTCAGCTCAAGTGGGTGACGCAGGCCCAGTTCGCGGGCTACTACGTGGCCGCCGACAAGGGGTTCTACGAGGAAGAGGATCTCGACGTCACCATCAAGCCCGGCGGTCCCGACATCGCACCGGTGCAGGTGCTGCTCGGCGGCGGTGCCGACGTGATGGTCGACTGGCTGCCCTCGGCGCTTGCGGCGCGCGAGAACGGCGCCCCCATCGTCAACATCGCCCAGCCCTTCAAATCCTCCGGCCTGATGCTCACCTGCCTCAAGGAGCACGGCATCGAGACCCCCGCGGACTTCCCCGGCCACACGCTGGGCACGTGGTTCTTCGGCAACGAGCTGCCGCTCTATTCGTGGATGTCCAAGCTCGGCTACGCCACCGACGGTTCCGAGGGCGGCGTGACCATCCAGAAGATCAACTTCAACGTCGATCCGCTGCTCCAGAAGCAGGTCGAGTGCGCCACCACCATGACCTACAACGAGTACTGGCAGGTGATCGACGCGGGCCTCACGCCGGATGACCTCGTGGTCTTCAAGTACGAGGACGAGGGCATCTCGACGCTCGAGGACGGGCTCTACACCACCGAGGAGAACCTTGAGGACCCCGAGATGGTCGACAAGCTGGTCCGCTTCGTGCGCGCCTCGATGAAGGGCTGGAAATACGCCGAGGAGAACCCCGACGAGGCGGCCGACATCGTGCTCGAGAACGACGCCACCGGCGCCCAGACCGAAGTCCACCAGAAGCGCATGATGGGCGAGATCGCCAAGCTGACGGCGGGCTCGAACGGTGCGCTCGATCCGGCGGACTTCGAGCGTACGGTCGACGTGCTGCTGTCCTCGGGCGCCGATCCGGTGATCACCGCGAACCCGGGCGACGCCGCATGGACCCACGCGATCACGGATGAAGCGCTGAAGTGACGGACCCCGGTCGTGTCGCCGCTCTCCGGGGCGGCGGCGGGCTCTGCCAGAGGCAAAACGAATGAGGGGGTGGCTGCAACGGCCACCCCCTTTTCTGTTGATAATCAATCGTAAAAATGGTGACGCGGCCAAGGTTGGGGACGGGCTGCGCCAAACTGGGGATGGAATGCTCCCTACGCGCGGCGATTCGTAGACCGCCCCTGTGACAGGCGCGTGACGTTGCGATGAAACCGACCCTAGCGGGCGGGATTCGCCAGCATGGCGAGCAGATCCGCGGTCCGGAAGGGGCGGTGCAGCACCGCGAAGCCCGCCGACTCGCCGCGTTCCTCGGCCTCGAACCCCATCAGCACCACGCGTGCCTGCCGCGCCGCCAGCGCGCTGCCGAGCGCCGAGGCCTGCGCCGCCTCGGGCGACATCGACATCACCGCAAGCGTGATCTGCGGATGTTCGTCCAGCGCGGCAAGGGCCGCGGCCTCGTTGGCGGGCAGGACGATGCGTGCGCCGGGGTGGGATTCCTCGAGCGTACTGGCGATGTCTTCGGCAACCACGGGGTCGTGGACGAAAACGAGAAAGGAGAGCGCCGGGAACATCCGGTCATTTAGAGTCATATCGGCCTACGCTGAGAGTTCAGCTGCACTGTGGAACGAAATTGCTGACGCAGCATTAAACTGTGACATAGGCAGCGCCGAGATGGTTCCCCATGAAGATGATTTCCTGTCACGACTGCCCGCTTCACGACTGCGGGCCCTTCATTCCGCATTCCGAAGAGGAGAAGACTTTTCTGAATGGCTTCAAGGCGGGGGAGATGTCCGTCGAGCCGGGCACCCAGATCCTGCTGGAAGGATCCAACGCCCCGCAGATCTACACAGTGCTCGAAGGCATGGGTCTGCGTGAAAAGACACTCGAGGACGGTCGCCGGCAGGTGATCAACTTTGTGCTGCCCGGCGACCTTCTGGGCCTGCAGGCCGGCATCATGGGCGAGATGCAGCACACGGTCGAGGCGGTGACGCGGATGCGGCTCTGCGTGTTCCGGCGCGAGAGTTTGTGGACGCTGTTCCGCAACCGGCCCGAGCTGGCCTTCGACCTGACTTGGATCGCCGCGGCCGAAGAGCATTTCCTTGGCGAGACGGTCGCCACGCTGGGCCAGCGGGGCGGCATCGAGCGCGTGGCCTGGGCGCTGGTTAAGATCTTCCTGCGCCTGCGAGGGCTCGAGAAGGGCACCAAGGAGGCGGTGCCGATGCCCTACCGGCAGCAGGACCTCGCGGATGCGCTGGGGCTGTCGCTGGTGCACACCAACAAGACGCTCAGCCGGCTGCGCGCCAAGCGCCTTGCGGACTGGTCCGCGGGCACCCTGCGCGTGCCGGACGTGGCGGCGCTGGCCGAGGTGGCGATGACGGACCCCGAGGCCTTGCCCCGGCGTCCGTTCCTCTGAGCCCGCGCCCCGTCGCGGGTCAGCGGCGGAGCGTGTCGCCGTAGGCGATCTTGGGGCTGAGTTCGATGATCTTCTCGAACTCCGCGTCGGGGTTGTCGACCCGGGCGGCGATGATCTCGGCTGCCTTGCGACCGATCTCGGACCGACAGGCGTCCATGGTGGCGAGCTTGCGGGGCAGACCCTGCAGCAGTTCAACGCCGTTGAACCCGGCAAGGCCGATGTCGCCGGGGATGTTGCGTCCCTGCTCGAGCAGGTAGAGCAGCCCGCCAGCGCCGATCATGTCGTTGGAATAATATAGGAAATCGAGCTCCGGCTCGCGGGCAAGGATGGTCTGGGTCATCTCGCGGCCCTTGGCCAGCGCCGACCCGCCCGAGTAGAACTCCTGCTCGATCACCTCGATGCCGCCCTTAGCGAGCGCCTCGGTGAAGCCCTCGAAGCGTTTCCGGGCGCGGTAGTCGAGCGGCATCTTGGTGCCGAGGAACCCGATCTTCTGGTAGCCCGCGCGCAGGATCGCCTTGGCCATCTCGCGGCCCGCCCGCCGGTGCGATATGCCGACGGCGGTGTCGATCGGGGTGCCGTCGGTGTCCATGATCTCGACCACGGGGATGCCGCTGGCCTTGAGCATCGCCTTCGACGCCTCGCTGTGCTCAATGCCGGCAATGATCACGCCCGAGGGCCGCCACGACAGCATCTCGTAGAGCACCCGCTCTTCCTTTTCAGGCTCGTAGTCGGTGACGCCGACGACCGGCTGCAGCTCGGTGTCCTCGAGCACGCTCGAAATCCCGGCCATGACCTCGGGGAAGACCATATTGCGCATCGAGGGGATGATCACGGCCACGAGGTTGACCCTCTGGCTGGCAAGGGCGCCGGCGATCTTGTTCGGCACGTAGCCGAGCGCCTTGGCGGCCTCAAGCACCTTCGCCCGCGTCGTTTCGGAGACGTCCCCGCGGTTTCGCAGCACCCTGCTGACGGTCATCTCGGACACTCCCGAGGCTTCAGACACATCTCTCAGGGTGAGGGGGCGGGGATCGTCGTCTGCCACGGCAAGGTCTCCTCAATACAATAATTTGTTGCGATGTTAGCGGGTATTGCGCCGCAGACAAGACACGTATGGCGCGTGCCAAAAATTCCCTCAAGCGGATGACAACCGCCGCGGCAGGCGCTATGGGAGGGCCTGAAGGTCCCGTGGCTCAACCGGATAGAGCCGCCCCTCCCAAGTGGAGGGGCCGGGGCCGAAAGAAGATGGAGAGGCATACGTTTAGGAAAAGGGCAGCCTTGCGCGACCCATGTTCCGAACCGTATGAAGGTGAAAAATCAGGCCCCGTGGCTCAACTGGATAGAGCAGCCCCCTCCTAAGGGGCAGGTTACAGGTTCGAATCCTGTCGGGGTCACCACTTTTCATCTTTATATCAGACACTTACGCGCCTTGGGCGCGTGCATCCTGCAGCTTCTTGCAGGATTTTCCGACGGTTTTCGGTGCTGGATCGAGAGCATCCCGTACAAAACTCGTACAGTTGGACCGGGTTGGCTCTGCTTCAGCTGGGAGATGGACAAAGAAAAACCTCGGGCCGGCGGCAACCGGAACCGAGGCAAATTCAAAAGCAGGCACGAAATTCTGCTTCCCCAAGTATAGCGCATCGAGCAGCCCTGTCACAACGAAAATCCTTTGGCGCGACCTCCCCGATGGGAGGTTCGTATGACGCATGTGTTGACGCACCGCGGTCTGCCGGACGGGATGACCCGATGGGACCTCTACGGCCTCCTGGTGAAGGCGGCGAAGCATTTCGGCCTGACCGATACGATGCTCAAGTACCTGCGCTTCGCGATCTCTCGGACACAGGATCAGGATTATGCCGCAGGCAGTATCTGCGCCTTGTGGCCCTCGGTCTCGGAAACCGCATCGCAGCTGGAGGCGGACCCGCGCCAGATTGCCCGAGCCGAGGCGCGCTTGGCGGAACTGGGCTTCGTCGTGAAATCTATCGCAGCGCGGTGTCGGCGCTACGGCGTCAGGTCGGAAAACATCATCCGCTATGCCTTCGGCATCAACCTCGCCCCGCTCGTGGATCGGGCCCGCGAGGTCGAGGCCGCCGCGCGGAAGACTTGCTTCGAGAAGGAAGAGGCCAAGCGTCTGCGCCTTTATATCCCCAAGCTCTTGGAGCGGGTCCGAACCTCCGGGGACGCTTCCGCCGAAGAGGCCGCGGAAGTGATCCTGCCATCTCGGCGCCCCTCCCGCATCTGGCGCTGTGCGCGGCTGAAGGAGATCGCCGATGCGCTGGAAGCATTGATCGAGACGTTCGCCGACGCGTCTGTGGCAGTGGAAATGTCCGACCAGTGCGACACGGATGTCGCACCCAGGGAAGGTAGAAAAACAAACTCAAAAAGAAGTAGCAGCGGGCAGCCCGACCCCCGACTGTCCCCGGCACAGTTCTGCATTCTCGCCAGCCCAGGCTTCGAAGATGCGGTTCGGCAGTACGCGCCCCCCCCGGTGCGCCGCCGGATTGGCGCACGATCCCCGCCGCGGCAAAGGATTGGGCGCAGGTGCGGGGCATCCCGGCAGGTCTCTGGCAGCGACAGGTCGACTGCCTCGGTCCGGAGAAGGCGGCCATCTGTCTTTTCGTCGCAGATCGAAATGCCGAGCGGAACGGCAGTGCGCACCATGTCGATGACCTGCGCCGCGCGTTCTTGGGATTGGCACGCCATACCGCAGCGCGTGGTTCCGCACTTCACGGTTTGATCGGAGAGCTCCGAGGTTTGCTGCGTCAATTGCACGCCAGCGGCACCATGCCCGACGCTTCCGGTCACCCAGAGCGAATTATCGACCTCGTGGACGCGGTGCCGCATCGCTGGCGATACAAGTCCGGGGTGTTGAGCTTTGCCGCCGAGGATGCCCCGACAGAAAAGCAGCAGCGTCAGCTGATGGAGGCGTTCGAGGCCTTCGCTTGCCCGGGCCTGTCCCATGATCGCTACCGGATGATGTGGGTGAACACCCCTATCGCGGCTCGGACGGTCCGCTGCACCTGCTGGTCCCTCTCGGGACATTGCTGCGCAATGCCCTGCCGGGCAGCGGACAGCACCGGGATCAAGGTCGAGGGTGAAGGGGAGTGGAACGCCCGCAAGCACGGCGGCACGAAGCGGCGGGTCTGGCGCAAGATCGACATCGGTATCGACGAGAAATCACTGGAAATCCGGGCCGCGGAGTTCACCACCAGCGAGATCGGTGACGCCCCCATGCTGCCCGAGCTGCTCGACCAGATCCCGCCCCGGCAGGAGATCGCCACCGTCACCGCCGATGGCGCCTTCGACACGCGCAAGTGCCACGACGCCATCGCCGCCCGAGGTGCCGCCGCAATCATCCCGCCCCGCAAGAACGCCAAACCCTGGAAACCTGGCACCGCCGGAGCTGTCGCGCGCAACGAAATCCTGCGGACATCGAAGCGTGTGGGTCGAACCATCTGGCGACCCCTCTCGGCAGCATCCTGCGGATGCGCCTGCCGGGCAGTGGATGGAGCGGTTACCACCGCCGAAGCCGCGCTGAAACCAAGATGCACTGCATCAAGCTTCTCGGGCAGCGCCTGTCCGCCCGGGACTTCGACCGTCATGTTGCAGAGTTCCAGGTCCGTGTCGCCGTCCTAAACGGGTTCACCGCCCTCGGGACCCCCATCACAGAGGTCGCAGGATAGGTCTGTCCGGGGAAAGGGGAGGCCCGGCCATCACCCGATTTGTGCAACAGAGCCTGTGCTGACCTGTCGTCGCCTTCTATTTCTTACCTGGTTGGCTTGGTGCCTGATCAGCTCTGGAGGGATATCGTTACACAGGCTCTAGCATTGGCATACTTCGCTTGTGTAATTTGGCCAGCGGCGAAGATCGTCCTGGCCACTCTGATCGGACTGTATTTCCTTGCTGAGCGCATTCATCGGCCATCCGCATGAAGTCCTTTTGCCTAGATCAACTGACCGTGCAGAAATAAAGACTTTCGTAAGACACGCGGCCTCTCAGTGGTTACAAGTTGACCTGAGCCCCGTTTCTTCCTCCAGTTTGAGGTAGAGTCCGCTCCAACGAGGAGACGGACAATGAAGCGATCAAGGTTCAGCGAAGAGCAGATTATCGGAGTGCTGAAGGAGCAGGAGGCCGGGATGTCGACGGCCGACGTGTGCCGGAAGCACGGGGTCAGCAGCGCCACGTTCTACAAATGGAAGGCGCGCTATGGCGGGCTCGAGGTGTCGGATGCGCGGCGGTTGAAGGCGCTCGAAGAGGAGAACGGCAAGCTGAAGAAGCTGCTCGCCGAAGCCATGCTCGACAACGCGATCCTTAAGGATGTCGCCGCAAAAAAATGGTAGCGCCCGGTGTGAAGCGGGAGGCGGTGGCACATGCACGGGGTGAGCCAGCGCCGGGCGTGCAGGGTCCTGGCCGTGGATCGCTGCAGCGTGCGCTATCGTGGCGTGCGGCCGGACGATGCCGAGGCTCGGGCGGCGATGAAGGCGGTGGCCGCCGAGCGGCGGCGGTTCGGCTATCGGCGCATCCATGTGATGCTCGATCGCCAGGGGATCGTGATGAACCTGAAGAAGCTCAGGCGGCTCTACCGGGAGGAGAAGCTTCAGGTGCGCCGCCGGGGCGGGCGCAAGCGCGCCCTGGGAACGCGGCGGCCGATGCTGGTGCCGGAGGCGCCGAACATGCGCTGGAGCCTGGACTTCGTCAGCGATGCACTGACCGACGGGCGGCGGTTCCGGGTCTTGGCCGTGGTCGATGACTACAGCCGGGAATGCCTGGCGCTGGTGGCCGACACCTCCCTCTCCGGTCTACGGGTTGTCCGGGAACTGAAGACCCTGATCGCCCGGCGGGGGTCTCCTGCCATGGTGGTTTCCGATAATGGCACCGAGCTCACGTCGATGGCTGTCCTGGCATGGTGCCAGAGCACCGGCATCGAATGGCACTACATCGCGCCAGGCAAGCGCGTGCAGAACGGTTTCGTCGAGAGCTTCAACGGCCGGTTCCGCGACGAGCTGCTCAACGAAACGCTGTTTTCGTCGCTCATCGACGCCCGGCGGCAAATCCAGGCCTGGCAGGAGGACTACAACCATCACCGCCCACACTCGGGGCTCGGGAACATCCCGCCAGCTGAGTTCGTGGCAAAGAACAGCCTGGCAATACGTGCAGCGTAGCGCCAGACATTAACCGGCGGACTCTCCGTAAGGCCGGAGGGAAGTCGGGTCTCAGGTCACAAGGGGAAATGATTCTTTGGATGTCCGCAATCATGAAGCTGCACCGCTGCGCGCGATGAGGTGTCCAACGGCAGCTAATGGGATGTGCCGGCTGCTTCCCCCACCGTCGGGTTATCCTGGACCGGGATCATCCGCGCCAAAGGAGAAGCAGCCATGTGTGCGAAGAAGACAGGAAGCATTGAAGAGCTGGCAGTTGTCGGCATCGTTATCGGCAAGGATACCTTCCACTTGGTCGGCTGCGACCGCTCGGGTCAGGTGGTTTTGCGCAAGCAGATCAAGCGGCTCGCACTGGACGCTACGTTCGAGAAGCTACCTCGATGCGTAGTCGGGATGGAGGCCTGCCTCAGCGCCCATTTCGTCAGCCGAGGGCTGCGCGACCTGGGGTTCGATCCACGGATCATTCCGGCGATCTACGTGAAGCCATTCAACAAGGGCCAGAAGAACGACTACAACGATGCGGAGGCGATCGCCGAAGCCGCTCTGCGGCCGAACCTCCGGACGGTGACGGAGAAGAGCCAGGACCAGCTCGACCTTCAGGCCCTGCACCGGGTTCGCTCCCGGCTCGTCTCGCGGCGTACCGCAACGATCAACCAGATCCGTGCTTTCCTGATCGAACAGGGGATCGCGGTTCGCAGCGGGCTCCGCGCCTTACGCAATTCCTTCGAGACGATCCTCGAACAGCGGCGCGACGAGATCTCTGCCCGGATGCGGAACATCCTGATCGGGCTCTACGGCGATTGGCTATGGCTCGATGATCGGATTGCCGCCGTATCGACGGAGATAGAGGAGATCAGTCGAACGGAAGAGAACTGCGCGAACATCATGTCGATCCCCGGCATCGGACCGATGATTTCGACGGCCATGGTCGCGGCGGTCGGCCGGGGCGATGCCTTCGACCGGGGCCGCGACTTCGCGGCCCCGGTCGGGCTGGTGCCCCGACAGTTCAGCACGGGCGGGCGCACGATCCTCGGGCGGATCACCAAGCGGGGAAGCCGATACCTGCGCATGCTCTTCGTGCAGGCCGCCAAGGTGATCATGATGCGCCCCCACCGATGGCAGGCGTTCAGCTTCGGAGCTTGGCTCGAACGCGCCGTATCCCGAATGCCCAGGAACAAGGCTGCGATTGCCTTGGCCAACAAACTGGCCCGCACGGCATGGAGCATCCTGCGTCACGGCACGCGGTTCGACACCCCCAGGGATTTGGCCATGGAAGCGATCTGACAGCTTCCCGGTCACTAGCAGGGTGCTGAAATAGTCGGGCCTCGACGCCGGTTGCGGAACATGATTCATCTGCCGCGGATCAACGGCGGAG
>NZ_JAATOS010000912.1:0-798 GCF_011806505.1 Salipiger sp. HF18
GGGTTGCGGTAGCCGTTCGAGTGGATCTGCAGCAGGCCGGAGTCCGCGGGGATCACCGGCGGGATGATCGGCTTCTGGAAGGGGCCGGTCGCGGCCACGACGTTCTTGGCCTCGAACTCGCCCGCGCTGGTGACCACGTGGAAGGCGCGGCTTCCGGGGATGCGGCGCACAGATTTCACCTCGACGCCGCAGCGCACCGGGGCGTCGATCATCTCGGCGTATTTCACGAAATAGTCGGCCACGTCATCCTTAGCGACAAAGGCGTCGGGGTCGGCATCCTGGAACTCGAGCCCGGGGAAGCGGTCATGCCACGCGGGGCCGTTGGCGACCAGCGAATCCCAGCGCTCGGTGCGCCAGCGCTCCGCGATGCGGGCGCGTTCCAGCACCACGTGCGACACGCCCGCCCGTCCCAGATGCTCGCTCATCGCGATGCCGGCCTGTCCCCCACCCACGACGAGCGTATCGACTTTCTCTGCTGCCATTCTGTCGTCCTCTTCTGTTGGCCCGGGCGGCGCGTGGCATGGCCCCGGGCAAGTCTGTCCGCAGTCATAGGGGCGGCGCGATATTCGGAAAATTATTATCTCTCGCAGCACTGCTTCGTCTTTTCCGATGCGTGTCCCTGCCCGGACGGGCAAAAGCGCATACAGCTCCGGACGGCGCGCCACGAGACGCGCCGCCGGGTCGTTTATCTTCGGTTTTCGGTCCGGTCCGGTGCCGCGGCTCAGGCGCCGGGCGCGCGGAGCAGCAGCTCCGCCGCACCGACGCAGCGCAGCCCCTGGCGCGCGGCCACGAGCATGG
>NZ_JAATOS010000913.1:0-797 GCF_011806505.1 Salipiger sp. HF18
GCAGCGGGGGCGAACTGCGTTCAGGAAACAACATCTTGCCGGCGACGTCCCGCCATGGGTCCGGCCGGTCAATCTCTCAAACGGGGGCTTGAGCCATGGAAGAGGCAGCCACGGGCGGAGCGTTCAGCGCAATCCTGAACGGCTTGGCTTGGTTCTTCGGCAATATTGCCATGTCCTTCTACAATCTCGGCTACGCGCTGACCCATCCCGCCAGCTGGCTGGACTGGTCGAACAGCGAGTCGGTGATGCGCTTCGTCTACTACGGCGCGTCGGTCGAACTGTTCTTCGTCATCCTCACCACCCTGATCGTGCTCACGGCCATCGGCATGTGGCGGCACAGCGTGATGTGGGGGATGGTCCGCGGGCTCGAGGCCTTTCACAACACCGTCGGACGGGTCGCCGCCTGGGCGGGCCTCATCATGGTGCTGCAGCAGGTCATCATCATCTTCGTGCAGCGCATCTTCGCGCGGCCGGACATCTCGTTCGGCTTCGGCGTGCCGGTGACCTTCGACGTCAGCTGGTGGTCGGAAGAGCTCAAGCTCTACAACGCCATGATCGTCGCGCTCTGCCTGGCCTACACCTTCGTGCAGGGCGGGCACGTGCGGGTCGACCTTCTTTACGCACCGGCCAAGTACCGCACGAAGAAGGTCATCGACATGTTCGGCAGCCTCGTCTTCATGATGCCGATGGCGGGGCTGATGTGGCTCTATTCGTGGTACTTCCTCTGGCGCCACCTGATCGTGCCCAAGCCCTCGGCCTCGGAAGGGCTCGAGCGGCTGGTGATGAAGGCCCGCGCG
>NZ_JAATOS010000914.1:0-788 GCF_011806505.1 Salipiger sp. HF18
GATGGCCACGACGTAGCCGATCCAGTGCAGCAGCCCGCCGCCGGTCCAGAACCCCCAGTAGAGCCCGAGCGCCAGCACGCCCGCGCCCCAGAGCGCCTCGCGCCATTGTGACAGGCGGGCCTTGGCGGCGGGCCGGATCAGGCTCATGCGGCGACCCCCGGCGTCACCTGTCGCTCAAGGACGGCGACGCGGTAGCTGCCGACGCGGGCAAAACCGATGCGTTCGTAGGCGCGGGCGGCGGCGTCGTTGTTGGCGAAAAGCACGGCGTCGCGCACCCCGCGTGCCCGTTCCTCGAGAAGCTGTGCGGCGACGACCGCACCGCCCCGACCGCGGCTGCGCAGCTCCGGCGGCACGTAGACGCCGCCGATCTGCACCATCGCGGGCAGGCGGGCGTTGACCGCGCTCATCGCCACCGGGGCGCCGTCCTCGATCAGCAGCCGCACATGGCCGAGCGGCACCGACTCCACCGCGCGTTTCAGCGCCGTGACCTGCGCCGCCTCGTCGCGCGAGCTGATGCCGGTGCTGGCGGTGTAGTCGAGAAACCAGTGGGCGAGTAGCGGGATGTCGGCCTCGACTGGGGGGCGGATGGAGGCGGAGGACGCGGGCAGGGTGTCGAGCGCGAGCCGGTAGAGCGGCTCGGAATGGTTCAGCCGCCAGGCGGTGTCGGGCAGGCCGAGGGCTGCGAGCGTCGCCTCGGTCTGGCGGGCCTCGCCGGTGAGCGCGGCGATGGTGTTGTCGCCAAGCGCCGCCACGAAGGCGCGGTGCCACGCATCCGGCGCGTCGGGCGC
>NZ_JAATOS010000915.1:0-787 GCF_011806505.1 Salipiger sp. HF18
CGTCGATCGTCTTCGGCATCCTCGGCCTCGCGGCCTTCATCCAGTTCGCGCACCTGCCGCAGTCCGCGCCCATCGTCGGCGGCCTCGTGCTGACGCTGATGACCCTGCCGACGATCATCATCTCGACCCGTGCCTCGCTCAAGGCGGTGCCGCCGTCGATCCGTGACGCGGCACTGGGCGTGGGCGCCTCGAAGATGCAGGCGGTGTTCCACCACGTGCTGCCGCTCGCCATGCCGGGGATCCTGACCGGGACCATCATCGGCCTCGCGCAGGCGCTCGGCGAGACCGCGCCGCTGCTGCTGATCGGCATGGTCGGCTACATCGCCACGAACTATCCCGACGGCCTCGTCTCGGGCTTCATGTCGCCGAACTCGGCGATGCCGGCCCAGATCTACGAATGGGCCAAGCGGGCCGACCCCGCCTATTACGAGCGCGCCTGGGGCGGGATCATCATCCTGCTGGTGTTCCTGCTCATCATGAACGTGATCGCCATCGTCCTGCGCCGCAAGTTCGAGCGGAGATGGTGACGATGGACGCGACAAACGCTAAAGGGAATGTACCCATGTACGACGCACCGATGAGGAAGGCCGCCGTGGACGTCAACGAAAACAAGATCTCGGCGAAGGACGTTCAGGTCTATTACGGCGAGACCCACGCCATCAAGGACGTCTCGGTCGACATCCTCGACAAGACCGTGACCGCGTTCATCGGCCCGTCGGGCTGCGGCAAGTCGACCTTCCTGCGCTGCCTCAACCGGATGAACGACACCATCGACATCTGCCGCGTC
>NZ_JAATOS010000916.1:0-785 GCF_011806505.1 Salipiger sp. HF18
GACCCACCTCACCCGCACCGCCCGCGCCTGCTGCGGCATGACCGCGGTGGCGATGCTGGCCGAGCGCAAGCTGCACGAGGCGCAGCGCCTGCTCGCCCTGCCGGAACCGGCGGTCAACCGCATCGCCGAGGCGCTCGGCTTCAACAGCGCGCCCTATTTCACCCGCTTCATCCGCAGCCACACCGGGCTCTCTCCGACCGAGATCCGCAACGGCGGCAAGCCCGGCGCACGGGCGCCCCAGACGCGCGGCGCCCTTCACCGATAGGAGAGGCGGGCGGAAGCCTCTTGCCGCGAGAGGGGCTTCAGGGTTTCATGGCCGCCGAGGGAGAAGACCGGTGCCGGCGCGACCGTCGGCCCGCGACCATGAAGGACGGGGTATGACGCAGAGGGGAGAAGCTGAACGGGTCCATCCGGGGGCACGCGCCTGCGCACGCGACCTGAAGGCCGGGCGGCTCGACCGTCGTGAATTCCTGACCCGCGCCACGGCGCTTGGACTCAGCGCAACCGCCGCCTACGCGCTCGGCGGGCTCGGCACGCCCGCGCGGGCCGAGGAAGAGCCCGGCCTCGCCGGTTCCAGCAGCCTGCGCATCCAGATGGAGGTCCGCCCGATCAAGGACCCGCGCACCGCCGACTGGTCCGAGATCGCCAATTTCTACCGGGGCTGGCTCGAGTATCTCGTCGAGTACAACCGCGACGGCACCGTGCGCGGCATGCTGCTGGAACTCTCTTCTGTCAGCGACGACTCAACCGAATACGTGCTGCACGTCCGCCCCGGGGTGCGCTGG
>NZ_JAATOS010000917.1:0-781 GCF_011806505.1 Salipiger sp. HF18
CCCTCACTCCAGCGCGTAGGGCAGCACCTCGCGCCGCTCGGGGTGGATGGCGAGCCGCTTCTCGAGCGGCGGCACCGAGCGCTGGTGGCAGTCGGTGCGCTCGCAGATCCGGCAGGAAATGCCGATGGGCTCGAAGGCGCCGTCGCGGTCGAGCCCCAGCCCGTCGGCATAGACCAGCGCGCCCGCGTGGCGCACCTCGCAGCCGAGCGCCATGGCATAGCGCCGCACCGGCGCGCCGAAATGGCCGCCGCGCTTGGTGACGTCGCGGGCGAGCAGCACGTAGCGCACCCCGTCGGGGGTCTCGGCGAGCTGGCGCAGGAAGCGGCCCGGGGTCTCGAAGGCGCGGTGCACGTTCCAGAGCGGGCAGGCGCCGCCGAAGCGGGCGAACTGCAGCCGCGTGGCCGAGTGGCGCTTGGTGATGGTGCCCGCCTGGTCGACGCGGGCGAAGAAGAACGGGATGCCCTTGGCGCCGGGGCGCTGCAGCGTCGAGAGCCGGTGCGCCACCTGCTCGATCGAGGCCCCGAAGCGCGAGGCCAGCAGCTCGAGATCGTGGCGCGCCTCCTGCGCGGCGGCGAGGAAACGGCCGTAGGGCATCATCGCGGCGCCGGCGAAGTAGTTGGCAAGTCCCAGCTTGGCGATGGCGCGGGCGGCGTCGGACTGGAACCGCGCAAGGTCCAGCGTCGCCTCGAGCAGGTCGTTCTGCCGCAACAGCGCCACCTGCACCAGCAGCTGGAAGCTCTGGGTCTCGGGCGGGGCGAGGCTCGAGAGGGTGAGCACCTTG
>NZ_JAATOS010000918.1:0-779 GCF_011806505.1 Salipiger sp. HF18
GCCAGCAGGCAGGCGATGGTCATCGGACCGACGCCGCCCGGCACCGGGGTGATCGCCCCCGCCACCTCGGCGCAGCTGTCGTAGTCGCAGTCGCCCACGAGCCGGGTCTTGCCCTCGCCCTTCTCGGGCGCGTCGATGCGGTTGATGCCCACGTCGATCACCGTGGCGCCCGGCTTGATCCAGTCGCCCGGCACCATCTGCGGACGGCCCACCGCCGCCACCACGATGTCGGCCCGGCGCACCACCTCGGCGAGGTTCTTCGTCCGGGAATGCGCGATGGTCACGGTGCAGCTCTCGCCCAGCAGCAGCTGCGCCATCGGCTTGCCGACGATGTTCGAGCGCCCGATCACCACCGCGTCGAGCCCGGAAAGCGAGCCGAGCTGGTCGCGCAGCATCATCAGGCAGCCGAGCGGCGTGCAGGGCACCATGCTCTTCTGGCCGGTGCCCAGGAGGCCCACGTTCGAGATGTGGAACCCGTCCACGTCCTTGGCGGGCGAGATCGCGTTGATCACCGCGTCCGCGTTCATGTGGTCCGGCAGCGGCAGCTGCACGAGGATGCCATGCACCGCCGGATCGGCGTTCAGCCGCTCCACCAGCGCCAGCAGGTCGGCCTCGGAGGTCTCGGCGGGCAGCTTGTACTCGAAGCTCTGCATCCCGGTCTCGAGGGTCTGCCTGCCCTTGTTGCGGACATAGACCTGGCTCGCCGGGTCCTCGCCCACGAGCACCACCGCCAGACCCGGCGTGATGCCGTGGTCCGCCTTCAGCCGCGCCACATGCGC
>NZ_JAATOS010000919.1:0-778 GCF_011806505.1 Salipiger sp. HF18
TTGTTATGCACAGCAGCTGCGTGTGGGTGTTGGCCACGAACAGCTGGGTGACCACGTCGTCTTCCTTGAGCGAGCCGCCGGACACGCCCTTGCCGCCGCGCTTCTGGGCGCGGAATTCGGCCAGCGGGGTGCGCTTGATGTAGCCGCCCGCGGTCACGGTCACGACCATGTCCTCGCGCTCGATCAAGTCCTCGTCGTCCATGTCGCCGGCCCAGTCGGCGATCTCGGTGCGGCGGGGCACGGCGAACTGCTCCTTCACGGCGATCATCTCGTTGGTGATGATCTCCATGATGCGCTCGCGCGAGCCGAGGATCTCGAGGTATTCCTTGATCTTCTTCGCCAGCTCTTCCAGCTCGTCGGTGACTTCCTTGACGCCAAGCTGGGTGAGGCGCTGCAGGCGCAGTTCGAGGATCGCGCGAGCCTGCGTCTCGGAGAGGTTGTAGGTCCCGTCCTCGTTCATCTTGTGGGTCGGATCGTCGATCAGCTGGATGTAGGGCGCGATTTCATGCGCCGGCCAGCGCCGGGTCATCAGCTTGTCGCGCGCTTCGGCGGCGTCTGCAGAGGCACGGATCGTGGCCACCACCTCGTCCACGTTCGCGACTGCGACGGCCAGACCGCAGAGGATGTGGCTGCGTTCGCGGGCCTTGCGCAGCAGGTAGGCGGTGCGGCGCGCCACAACGTCCTCGCGGAAATCGAGGAAGGCGGTGAGGAAGGCGCGGAGCGTCAGTTGCTCGGGGCGGCCGCCGTTCAGCGCCAGCATGTTGCAGCCGAAGCTGAC
>NZ_JAATOS010000920.1:0-771 GCF_011806505.1 Salipiger sp. HF18
GGGTGCTGAACGGGCGCATCGTGCCGGGCGAGGTGCTCGACCTGCTGGTCGATCCCGGCATCCCGATCCCCGCCTCCTCGAGCCGGGTGCACAAGGTGACCGACGCCATGGTCGCCGGAAAGCCGGACATCGGCGAGGCCGGACGCCGCTTTCACCGCTTTGCCAAGGGGTCGGTCATCGTGGCGCACAACGCACCCTTCGACATGGCCTTCCTGCGCCGGCACCGGGACCGCATGGGGGTCGAGTGGGACCACCCGATCCTTGACACCGTACTGCTGTCGGCGGTGCTGTTCGGTGCGAGCGAGACCCACACGCTGGACGCGCTGTGCCAGCGGTTGGGCGTCGAGATCCCGCAGGCGCTGCGCCACACCGCGCTTGGCGATGCCAATGCCACGGCGCAGGTGCTGGTCATGATGCTGCCGATGCTTGCGGCCCGGGGAATGCGGACCTTTGGCGAGGTTCTGGAAGAGACGCGAAAGCACGGTCGCCTGCTGGAAGACCTGAACTGAGATCGTCGAGCGCCGCCTGCACCGCGCCTCGCGGCAGGTCGCTGCGCAGGATCCGGCGCAGCGCCGCGAGCCGGACATCGAGCGCGCGGAAGACATCGTGCAGCACCATGGCCTTCGGGATCAGCCGTCCCGCCTCGGGCGGCGGGTGCAGCGGCCAGTAGGCGCGCACCGGCCCATCCTTGAGCGCGGCGGCGGCCCCGGGGCAAAGCGCCACGACGATGCCTGCCCCCCCGGCCAGCGGATGCGGTGCCGCCACCGGCAA
>NZ_JAATOS010000921.1:0-769 GCF_011806505.1 Salipiger sp. HF18
CGCTCACCCCCATCTCCTGCACGATGGGCAGGAAGATCGGGAAGGACAGCAGCACGATGCCGGTCCAGTCGAGGAACATGCCGAGCACGAAGACGATGAACATCATCACGGTAATCAGCATCCACGGCTCCATGTCGAGCGAGCGCATCAGTTCCTGCGCGGCGCGCAGGCCGCCGGTGATGTTGAACACGCCGGTGAAGGCGGTGGCGCCGACCACGATGAAGAGGATCATCGCAGAGGTGCGCGCGGTCTCGTAGAGCGCCGAGCGGAACGTGGCCCATTCGAAGCGGCCGCGGAAGATCACGATGCCGAGCGCCAGCGCGGCGCCGATCGCCGATGCCTCGGTTGCGGTGGCGATGCCGGCGAGCATGGTGCCGAGGATGCCGAAGATCAGCACGAGCGGCGGCATGGCCTCGAGGATCAGCATGCGGATCAGCGTGGCGCGCGACACCTTCTCGTCGATGGCGACGGAGGGCGCGAGGTCGGGACGGATCAGCGCCACCAGCGCCACGTAGGCCGCGTAGAGAACGCCGAGGATGATGCCGGGACCCATTGAGCCCGCGAACAGCTCGCCCACCGAGAGCGACGAGTTCGACGACATCAGGATCAGCATGATCGACGGCGGGATCAGGATGCCGAGGCAGCCGGACGCGGCGATGACGCCGGTCGTCAGGCGCTTGGAGTAGCCGTATTGCAGCATCGGTTTCAGCGCCATCACGCCCATCACGGTGATCGAGGCGCCGATGATGCCTGTCGTGGCGGCAAGCAG
>NZ_JAATOS010000092.1:0-12743 GCF_011806505.1 Salipiger sp. HF18
CCGACCAACCCCGCCAAGCCGCGGCGCCTGATGATCGCGGCGGGCGCGGTGGCCGCAGGCCTGTTCCTCGGCGCGGCGATGGTCCTGCTGCTCGAATTCCTGCATCCGAAGATCCGGCAGCCGTCTGAACTGACCAAGAAGCTCGGCATCACGCCGCTAGGCACGCTGCCCTTCGTGGAGCCTCCCCGCAAGTCCTGGGGATGGGGACGGCGACGGTATGGTGTCGCCGCACTGGCGATGATCGTCCTGGCGCTGGTTACAGGGCTGCTGGCGGTCGACCAGCAGCTTCTGCCGCTGGAACAGCTCGCCGAAAAGATCATGGCCCACGCGAAGCTCTGAGGGGCCAATCGCCCATCGCTTCGCAACGGTGCACAAAGACAGAGAGGTCACGAGATGGACAAGCTACAGGCGGCAATCGCACAGGCACGGCAGCAACGCAGCGCGGGCATCGCCCCGGGCATCCGCCTTCCCGCCGACAAGACACAGGCTTGGGACGCGCTCGCCTCGTTCACCCCCGACCCCAAGCATCTGGAGCGCAACCGCATCGCGGTGAACACGCGCGGCCCAGCCCGCGCCGCGCTTGACCTGCTGCGTACCCGGCTGCTCGAGCTTGCGCAGAAGAACAGCTGGAAGCGGGTGATGATCACCTCGCCGACGCCGGGCTGTGGCAAGACCACCGTGAGCGCAGGGCTGGCGCTGGCGATCCAGCGTCAGGTGGAACGTCGCAGCGTGCTCATGGACCTCGACCAGCCCCGTTCCGGGTTGGGCCGCGCCCTCGGGCTGCGCCCCGAACACGACGTGACGGAACTGCTGTCAGGCGGGGTCACCGCCGCCGAACAGATGTACCGGATCGGCGGAAACCTTGCGGTGTCGGCCAGCGCAAAGGGGCACAACCGGGATTCTGAGCTGCTCAAGTCCTCGCGCGCCCGCGATTGCATCGACGAGATCGAGCGCACGTTCGCGCCGGACATCATGCTCTTCGACTCACCGCCCTTCTTCGTCAGCGACGATGCCATGGCGGCAGCCCACCTGATGGACTGCGTCATCATCGTCGGCGCGGCCGAGCAGACGACCATCGCCGAGATCGACGCCACCGAGCGCGAGCTGTCCCAGCACTGCAACATCGCGGGCGTCGTACTCAACAAGTGCCGCTTTGGCATAGAGCACTCGAACTACGACTATCACTGAGCGATCCGCGCGCCGGAGTCGCGACAATTCCGTTGCGTCCCCCTTGGATCGTTATGAAAGACGCATTTTGACTTGAATTCATAGGTTGCCATCATGACGAAGCCATTGGTCTCTATCGGCCTGCCCGTCTGGAACGGGGAAAAATACCTCGCCTGCGCCATCACCTCGATCCTTGAGCAGAGTTTTGAGGATTTCGAGTTGCTGATCGCCGACAACGCCTCGACCGACCGCACCGCCGAGATCGCCAGAGAGTTCTGCGCCAAGGACCCCCGGGTGCGCTACGTGCGCCACGCCAGCAACATCGGCGCCGCAGGGAACTTCAACTACGTCTTTCACGAGACCACCGGGCGCTACTTCAAATGGGCAGCCTACGACGACATGCTCGCGCCGGATTTCCTGGCGGAAACCACCGCCGCGCTCGAGAATGATCGCGCGGGCCGGGCCGCGCTCGCCTATCCCCAGACACTCCTCATCGACCAGGAAGGTACGCCGCTGGGGCTCTATGATGCCGCCATGCGCCGCGGCGGCCAGGCGCCCGCCACCCGGCTCGACGAGCTGATCGGACCCGGCGACCACACCTCGTCGCTCATCCATATGTGCTTTCCGGTCTTCGGCCTCATCCGCCGCAGCGCGCTTGAGACCAGCAGTCTGATCTCGAACTGGCCGCGTTCGGATCACCTTCTTCTGGTAGAGCTGGCGCTGAAGGGTGACTTTCTCGAGATCGAGCGGCCGCTGTTCCTGCGCCGCAGCCACGACGAGGGGTCGGTCATCTCGGCCGAGAAGACTGCCTCAAGCGGCACAGAGGTCGAGCGCAAGCTCGCCGCATGGTTCGATCCCAAGCGCGGCAAACGGTTCCCGGCGACCAATATCCGGCTCGGGCTCGGCTACCTGCGCGCAGCGCTCGTCACCCCGATGCCTGTACCGCAGCGGGCCCGTGCAACGGCGGTTGCGCTCGGCTGGATGCGACGGCACTGGCGGATCCTCAGCGGCGAGCTGAAACTCGTGCTCGCCGACCGGATCCGCCCGAGCTGAAGTTCGAAGGTCCGGGTCAGGTCGCGCGCCGCGCCCTGACCCGTGCCGACAGTTGCGAGCGCTCCTCGCGCGTCAGGCAGAACAGCGCCACCGTGGCGCAATAGGCGAGCCCTCCCAAGAATCCGCAGGACAGGAACCCGGCCCAGCCGTCGGCGAGGCCAGCGTATTTCAGCGGCAACCAGATGCAGAGCCCACCAAGTGATGGAAGCAGGCCTTTCACGACCGTGTCGCGCAGGAACTCCGACCAGCGCAACCCGGTGAGCTTCAGCCCCATCGGCCAGAACACCCCGAGCTGCCAGATGATGTGTACCGCCAGAACCGCAAGCGCGACTCCGAGGAGCCCGTAGTCGGTCAGGGTCAGCACGAGGAACACCCCGGCGGCGATCGCGAGCCCGGACAACACCGCGTGCAGGAAGAAGCTCCGCAACTCGCCCAGCGCGATGACCACGCGCGACAGCAGGCCCGAGGCGTAGGCGAAGGGGAAGGTCAGGAACATGATCTGCATCACCTGACCGGTCGCCGCGTGATCCGGCCCGAGGTAGAGTGTGATAAACTCCTGCGCGTAGACGATACCGGGGGTACCGATGGCCATGCTCAACCACAGCGCATAGCGCCCGCCCCGCGCGTAAGTCTTGCCCAGCTGCGGCAGGTTGCCCTGCGCCGCCATCGCCACCATGACCGGCTGGATCGGCGCCAGCGCCATGCCCATGACGCTCGTCATGCGGCGTTCGAAGATCGTGCCGATGAAGAAGCCGTTGACCTGTTGCGGGGTGCCGAAGAGGTTCAACAGGAAGATCGCCGCGCCCTGATGGATGAATAGTGCGACGCCGCCAAGCGTGGTCCAGAATCCGAAGGACAGCATGTCCCGCACTGCCGCAAGGCTGAAGCGATGCAGCGCGGGGCGAAACTCCGGCAGAATCCGCTGCGCCACGATGATGTTGATGACTGCGGCGGCCCCGGCCGTCAGGCAGGAGGCGAGCGGCACCCAAACGACGCTGGTGCTCACGCCGAAGAGGAAGGCGAAGGTCAGGCAGATCTTCAGCAGATTGAGCCCCACGTTGATCGCGTCGCGTAGGAAAAAGATCTGCCGGACCTCGTAGGCGATGGTGAAGGGCACCACGAAAACCGTGAGCGACAGCTCGATCAGCACGAGTAGCGCCATGATCTTCGCCTTGCCAAGCATCTCGGGGTCGATGCTCAGGAACCAGTCGATGTGCATGGCCCCGATGCTACCGACCAGCAGCAGCACCGCGATGAACCCCATGAGGGCGAAGACCAGAGAGGAGTGCAACCGCATCACCTCGTCCGGTCGGCCTTCGGAATAGGCGGTGATCACCGACCGGCTGAGCGCGCTGGCGTAGGACGAGATGATGAAGGGCACCAGCAGCAGGAGCATCGAAATCAGCGGGTAGATCGCGAACTCTTCGGCCGGCACGCGCGCGAGCAGATACTGGTAGAGCCAGAAGACGAAGATGACGTTGACCAACACCGTGCCAATGCCGCTCGCGGAATTGACCAGCACACGCAGTTTGCGGGGGGGAACCAGTGTCATGAACTTGTCCTGTACGCTTTCTCAGTCCCGGCCCGCCGCCCACCGCATCGGGTAGGACTGTGGCCGGATCAGCGAGAGCAGGGGGAAAATCGGCAGTCGCATCAGCCAGTGCCAGCTCTGCGCCCGGACCAGAAGCCCGGTGTGCCGCAAGAGCAGCCTGTAGCCTTTCGCTGGGCGGCCGGCGACAAAGGCTTCGCGGATGGTATGCGCAGTGCATTTGCCGAGGAACCGGGCCTTGGCGTCGGAGTCCCCCGGGAGACAGGGATAGCGCCCCTCCCCCTCCGCGCGCAGCATGCGTTCGAACCCTTCGAGGACGGAGGGGAAATTCGAGGTGAGGCTGTCGCCGCGGCCAACGTGATGCACCACAAGCGGGCGCCCCCCGAGAACCATGCACGGCCCGGCGGCGGCGGCGCGGAGGAAGAGGTCGGTGTCCTCGGAACAGCGGATGTCCGTGGCGTAACCGCCAAGGCCGGCAAAGACATCGGCGCGGACCGCGACATTGCACGAGCCGTAGCGCGTGCCCGGATCCCTTTCGACCGCTTCGAGAAAGCCCGAATGGCTGCGAGCGGTCATCGGCTCGGAACCGGTCGCGAGGGTGTCGCCATCCGCGGCATCCACGGTCTTGAGGAAGATCAGCGCCGGAGCTTCCGCCGTGCGGATCGCCTCGACGAGCGCGTCCAGCGCCCCGGGCAGCCAGTAGTCGTCGCTGTCGAGAAACGCGAGGTAGCGAGCATCCGTGGCCGCGGCCCCGGTGTTTCGCGCGGCTCCCGGTCCGGCGTTGGTCTGTGTGATCACCCGCCCCCGCAGATCGGGGTTGAGCGCCAGCGCCGCGCGGGCAGCCTGGGCACTGTCATCGCTCGAGCCATCATCGACCACGACGACCTCGACCGGATTGGGACCGGCGTACTTCAGACTGGCGATGGCACGTCCGACGGTCGCGGCACGGTTATAGACGGGGATGATGATGCACAGGTCGGCTCCGCTCATAGCGGGCACTCGCGGCAGCGCGGCGATGCACCGAGCCGCCCGTCGGGGAGACCCATTTCATGAATTTCGGAGGTGAAAAGCATGGTTGGCAATTCCGGTAACACATGTCCCTTGCCGGCAACGCCGAAGCGGACCTTGCGGGCCATCCGGACACTCGGGATCTACAAAATGAACTTTCGCCGAAGCGATATCAGGCAAAACAAAGCAACGACTCCGCTGCGCGGGATCGCTCCGAAACGCTACGCGAGGAGCCCGGACCCGTCAATGTTTTATGGTCTTTCCGGCCTTCGCAGGGCGTCTGGACATTGAAGATGCCGCGCTTTGCGAGACGGTCCAGGTCCGGCATCTGGAGGTGTATTCCGACAGAGACGAAACGAGGGCGGCTCGCTTCCGCGAACCGCCCCCGCTGAAAACTCTGTTGTGCCCCTGCTCCGTCGATCCTTCGATAGAGCAGGGGATCCTGTTGGCAAGCTCAGCCCAGGATGTCGTCCCAGAACAGCAGGCTCTGCGACGAGTCCGCAAGCTCGGCGTTGAGCACCAGCATGTCGGCCTCTGCAGCCACGTCGACCGTGTCGAGCACGCTGAGTTCGTCCGGGGTCATCGCCGAATTGAAGATCATTACGTCGGTGATCGACCCGTCGAAGACGTCGGCGAACCCGGCAGTCCCCTGCCGGCTGGCCCAGCCATTGGCCCCAACCTGAATGAAGTTGCCATTGTTTTCCCAGCTCGCGTCGAAGTCGGCCTGATCGACGATTTCGCCATCCATGGCGAGAGTGACGACGCTGCCATTGAACGTCATCTGCACCGAATGTTCGACACCCTCCGTGACCGACGTGGACAGCGTCTTGCTGCCGTCGTCGTTCTGGAAACGTGCGTAGAGATTGCCGTTCTCAATGTAGCTCGTGAAGTGATCGCCGTTTCCGGAGGCGTCACGGCTCACCAACCCGCCCGGGTTCCACACCTGGTCCGCCTCGAAGGTGAAGGCGATGGTGGCCTCGTTCAGGTCAAGGACGTCGCCCGGATCGAACTCGGTCACATCTGCCGGCTTCGAGATGTCTCCACCCTCGAGGTAGTACAGCATGTCGTCGAGCAGCGGCGGCGTCGCCCCACCTTCCAGCGAGTCGTCCACTCCGTCCGTAGCGGTTCCGAACGTGACCTCGCCGATCCGCCCGTCAAAGACGTTCGTGAAGCCCGACGCACCGTCCGCACTCGCCCAGCCGAGCGCGCCGACCTGAGTGTACTGGCCGCTCGCCGTCAGGTCCGCGACGAAGTCGCTTTCCGCCACGAGAGCGCCGTCCACGAAGAGGTCGATGCCGTCGCTGCCGTAGTCGATCGACACGTCGTAGAGCGTGCCCGCCACGACGTCGGCTTTCAGGACGGATTCGCCGTCGTCGGTCTGGAAGCGGATGTTCAGGTCGCCGTTCTCGATATAGGCGCTGAAGTGATCACCGTTGCCGTAAGCGTCCTGCGAAAGCAGGCCGTAGCGGCCCGAGATCGTGTCGGCCTCGAAGCTGAAGCTGATCGTGCCTTCCGCCGCGTTGAAGCCGTGGTCTGGCGCCCATTCGATGACGTCCCCCGCACTGGACATGTCGACCATGCCAGGGACCAGCGTGACCTCCGTGGCGTCGACAGGTTCTTCGGTCGGGGTCTCAACCGGCTCTTCCGTCGGGGTCTCGACCGGTACTTTGGTAGGCTCTTCGGTCGGGGTCTCCGTCGGCTCTTCCGTCGGGGTCTCGACCGCCGGTTCTTCCGAACCTTCGAGCATCGCATCAAGCTCTGCCGCGGTCATCGCGGTGTCCGTGATGGTGACCTCGCCGATGCTGCCATCGAGGATGTCGGTGAAGCCCGCCGAGCCGGATTCGCTGGCCCAGCCGTTCGCACCGATCTGGAGGTACTGGCCATTGCCCTCGAGGCTTGCGGCGTTTCCGCTCGAAGCGACTTGCTCGCCGTTCAGGAACAGGATGATGCCGTCCGGCCCGAAGCAGGTTGTGACCTCGTAGTCGGTCCCGGCCTCGATGCCGCTGAACGTCAGCGTCGTGTCAACACCGGCGTCCTGGAAGCGGACGCATAGTGTTCCGTTCTGGATGTAGGAGGTGAAATGCGCGCCATCGCCATAGGCGTCACGCGACACCAGACCGCTGCGCCCCGAAACCGTATCCGCGTTGAAACTGAAGCGGATCGTCCCCTCGGCGACGTCCCAGCCTGCGTCGGGCGCCATCTCAATCACGTCGCCAGCGCCGTTGATCTCGTGCATCCCGGCCGAGGCAAGAACGACACTCGCATCGGTCGGGGTGGCGGGCTCTTCCACACCGGGTTCTTCGACGTTCGGCGTTTCTGCGGGTTTTTCCGCACCGGGCTCTTCGACAGTCGGCTCTTCGACGGTGGGCTCTTCGACGGTGGGCTCTTCGACAGTCGGCTCCTCGACAGTCGGCTCCTCGACGACGGGCTCTTCGGTTCCGCCTTCAAAGGGCGTCCAGCCGTTCTCGAGCAGGTAGAGGAGACGCTCCTGAGCACCGTAGCCGGAGCCGAAATCGATGGCGGAACCGGAGACGGGAACGTAGTCCTGCCAGTCGAGACCGTCACCCGAGAGGATCTTGCCGAAATAGTCCGCCGCACCGGAACTGATCGAATAGACGTAGTTGTCGCCGACAATCGCGTTGCCCTGGTTAAGGATTCCCGCGGCCACGTTTCCGTCGACGACAACGCCGCTCGTGGTCGAGTTGACACGAATGATGCCGCCGCCGCCGCCGGGCCAAGGCAGGACGGTGTTGTTGAGCACTTCGATGCCGCCCGAGGAGTTGGCAACGATGATCGTGTTCGGTGTCCCACCCATGATCAGGTTTTCCTCGATCAGGATGTTGTAGCCGCCAATGGCGAGCGGCTGCATCCAGAGAGAACTGTCGCCGGTCGACGGATCGTCGTAGATCAGGTTGCCCCGGATCGCGATGTCGTGCGGCCAGTCCGCGCCGCGGGCGAGGAACTGGATCCCGTCGGCATGAGTGTAGGTGCCGTCAGGGTATTTTTGGGGCGCCGCGTCCTCGAGCGTGTTGTTCTCGATGGTTCCGTTGAACGTTTTCCCCACGATCCGGACGAGGTCATCGTTGATGCCCCCCGGCACACGACCGATAATGTTGTCGGAAAGATCGAACGTATCAACCGTATCGATTTGAATGCTGCCCGGAACGTCATTGCCTTTCAGCGTGATATCCTGACTGTAGCGCACATCAGACCAGGATCCGAGTTTCGAGTTCACGATCGCAACGTGCTGCGCATCGGATACGACCAGGCGGCCGCTCAACGAAACACCGTCGAAGGTCAGATTGCTTCCCGTGACCGAGAGGCTTCCGAACGCGGCACCAAGCGGGTTTGCCGCGGTAATCGTCACGTTCGACGGGAAGTCCGTCGCGATCGTCATGTTCCCGTAGTTGCCGTCTGCCAGGACGATGGTGTCACCAGATGAGACCTCGCTCAGGGCTTGGGCGAGCTGGGCACTGGTGCCCACGGTTATGGTTGCCATACTTCTTGCTCCATTCGTAATGGCCGAATCCGTCCCTACGGATTCAGAGTGTCACTGCCCCACGCCCGCAAAAGACCAGCTCCCGGTGAGAACCGGTCCTTTTGTCAGGACTAAAAAAACGGGGCTGAAAATCGTACCGGCACGAGCCCAATAACGATCGAGCTACGCGCCTACGGATACCAAAGGTATTGGTCACTCACTGAGGGCCACACGGTGGCCACCTTCTCAATGTCTCACGAAAGACTTAAGACTTGGTGACCACTCCTAGCACCGGCTCACGAACCTCGCAATTTGGCCTAAAGTCGGCGGCATATTCACGCCGAGATCGGTATGCGCAGCACACCGTTTTTCCGCCGAAATTGCGGCCCCCGGCCCCTGCGCATAGACACGGGCTAGGTACGGTGCCCATCATGTCCGAACTGCGCCGTCCTCGGTCAATCTTGGAAGCGATTGGAAACACATCCATTTGTATGCATACTAGGACCCCATGCTGCGGGCATGCCCGACCACCGCAGCGCGGCACGTCCTGGTCAAGGTCGAAAACTGATCAGCAACGCGCAAATCACAACACTCGGCAAGTTTTCGCCGCAGCGCAGCTAAACTTTGAGGCGCAACACTGGACCACGCCTAAGTGGATGAGACGTCGGGCAAAAAGCTGACGTTACGACAGATTCCTCTGGCAATGAGGCGGTCGCGATTTCCCGGACAGGTTTGCTGCGCTGCTAAGCTTGCCTGGTGATCCTGCTGCCGCCTTGAGGCCGGGGCCCTGATGGGCCTCGACCGGTGTCCTGCGCCCGAGAGCTGAATGCAGTCTGACCATGTTGTACAACTCTATCACAGACCACCCACGGGACCGAGGCGCGCGAGGTGCTCTCCCCTTGGCACCCCTGGACCGGGCGAGCCGTTCACGTGCACGACGTGATCTCGAAGGCAGGCTGGGCTGCGTTTCGCTGTAGCCTGAGCGGTATGTCGTCGGACCGACGGCTGGAGGTTCCCGTCTGGATGTTCGATCGGGCGGCCTGCCAGTGCTGGCAAGCCGGGGTGACGCCGGTTGCCTCAGTGGCGGCTTTGCGAGCTCTGGCGGCATTGCTGCACGATACGGCTGGCGTTCGTGATGGCGCATCGCAAATGCCAGGTTCGAGCGCAGCATCGAGCTTCCAACAGGCGATTCCGGGAGATGCCGATGCCACGCCGACCAGCACCACAACAGCTCGGGTTGTTCACCCGCCCCAGCGACGCCGATCCGGTCCCGGCGCCGCACTGGCAGACGTTGCCGGAGGAGGCGCGGGCGACGCTGACCGAACTGATGACCCGCCTGATCCTCGACCACGCCGCCGGCGCTCAGGCGCCTCGCCGGACGGAAGCACGACATGAAGCATGAGAAGATCAGTTCGCACCACCTGGAGCGCAAGGCGATCCTCTACCTGCGACAGTCCTCCGCCCACCAGGTGCTGCACAACCGCGAGAGCGGCGCTCTGCAATATGCGATGCGCGACCGGCTGGCGACGCTCGGCTGATCCTGCATCGAGACGACCGACGACGACCTTGTCCGGTCCGCAGAGGTCGGCCTTGCGCGGGCGGGCGGGCTTCGACCGGATGGTCGCCGAGGTCTGCCTGGGCAAGGTCGGTGCGGTCGCGGCGCGGGACGTGTCGCGCTTTGCGCGCAACAGCCGCGACTGGCAGCAGCTGATCGAGATGTGCCGGGTCGGGTCACATCCGTCAAGCCGGTGTAATGTCCCGGATGGCCTGAAGGCGTTATCAGGCGACTTTCGTTGTGATGCTGAGAATGGGGTCGAGCTCCTCCTTGTCGATCTGGGCGAAGGCCCCGACCATCCTGTAGCGGCTTGCCGTCTGCCACTCGTCATTCTGTTCGAAGAGCACCGCGCCGATCGGGCGCATGATTGAGGCCTCGTTGGGGAGTGAGGGCGTGACTGCAACCGATCTGAAGGAAGGCCCGAACGCCCACGACATCGGCGCGACGCTTCACCTCTTTGTTACACCTTTCCAATGAGTTGGTCGAGTTCAGCTTCGTCCGGTGCTGGCGATGAGTTGACATCTAGACCAGACTCTGTTGCACAAATCGGCTGATGATCGGGCTCCCCCTTTTCCCGGACGGAATTACCCACGGCCACAGGAACGGGTATGCCGAGCGCGGTGTAACCGTTCATGACGGCGATACGGACTTGGACTTCCGCAACCTGACGGTCGCAATCCCGGGCCATGAGGCGTTGGCCCAGCAGTTTCATACAGTGCATCCACTGACCGGCAGGGTATTTCCGAAGGAAATGTCCCGAGAGGTTTCGTCTCGACGCGGCTTCGGCGGTGGTACCCGGTCCCGTTTCGCCAGATGGCGCGACCGAGGTATTTCGACGCGCGAAGCGCCTCGTTGCGCGCGATTGCGCTTGCTGTCGTGGGTTTCCAGGGCCTGGCGTTCCTGCGGAGGTGAAGGGCGGCCCGGAATTGATCCGGTGGATCAATTCAGCCCTGAACGGGCGGAGCCCTGGGGGGATGACGGCATGTGCGCCGCGGTCGGCGATAGCGTCGTGGCACTTGCGCGTGTCATAGGCACCGTCGGCGGTGACGCTGCCGATCTGCTCATCCGCCGGGATCTGGCTGAGCAGATCGGGCAGAACAGGTGCGTCGCCGATAGGGTTTCCTGTGATTTCCCCTCTCGGCAGATTTGCCATGCAAATCGCCTGCCGGGCAATGAACGGCTCGGACGTCCAGTGTTTGCTCGTCAATCCCGAGATGGATCTTGCGCCAGACCCGCCGCTTGGGACCGCCATGCCTGCGGGCGTTCCACTCGCCTTCGCCCTCACGCTTGATCCCGCTGCACCTGCTGATCCCTCTCGGGACATTGCTGAGCAATGCACTGAGGGTCAACGGATCGTCAGAGAGCCACGGCATTTGAGCGCATCATTGTAAGTTGGCCAGTTCCTGGTCTTGTAGGCTGGGGGTGTAGGTTGGCTCATGGAACCCATGCTAGCATACTGGATTCACGAGATGAATCGCTCACGCGATTTGTGCAGCAGAGCCCTCCTAGACGGTAAGCGCCGAGCGCCGCCGAAGCAGCGCCAGTGACGGAGCTTCGACAAGGTGCCACGACAGGATGGCGAACATGAGAGTGATCGGCAGAGACAATATGATGTTCATCCCGGGTGTCATGGGACCGAACAGCCAAATCATCAGACCCTGCAATGGGAAGGCATAGATATATATGCCGTATGAATAGTCCCCGATCCGGTTGTATGCGAGAAGAGGCCCCCGCGGCACATAGGCCAACAAGAAAACCGTGTAGGCCAAGGCTGCGGTCTGCAAAAGTGAAGCTATGGCGGAACCGGCGAATACATAGGCCACACCCCATAGCCCGGAGGCTGCCCAAACCGTCATTCGAAGCCGGTCGCGAAGAAAGAAGAACAGAACTCCAATCGCAAATGGCTGCGACAACCTGTGCAAGGCGTCAATCTTTGCATGCAACCCCTGTCCGAAAACCGCGTATGCTGTCCACGCTACGGCATAGAGACCGAGTGCTGCCGCCATCTTACGTTGATTCCGAAAGGCGCCCAGAAGACCGATCGCCAGAACCCCCATGTAGCAGACAACTTCATGAATGAGTGTCCAGATTGACCCCTCGACGGTTGGATAGGGATTGGTCTCGAACACTCCGGGCAGAGTGTAAAGGGGCGAAACCAAGGCCATGTTTCTGATCATGAACCAACTCAGGTCCGGATCATTCAGATAGGTTGCCAGCGGCAGCGTCGTGACGAGTGGCCCCATGACGAAAGCGACAAGCAGAAGCGACACAAACAGGCCGGGAAAGAGCCGAAGGCTGCGCGCGGACAGAAAGGCGCCTGCATCTGGTCGACGAGAAAAGCTTGCCGAGATCAAGAAACCCGAGATCACGAAGAACACGTCGACTGCCCATGTTCCGAGAGATCGGCCCGTGAGACCTGAGAGAGGCTCGGGGGTTTCCCCTCCCAGCGCAATCGGCCATGCATGTGAGACAAGGACAGCGGTTGCGGCGATGGCACGGATCAGGTTCAGGTTGTTGTCGCGCCCTTGCGCCAGATCACCCAGAACCATCGCCGATGCCTCCATTGCGATGCTCAATGTACATTTTGCAAACCTTGCTAAATCTAATGGTAAGGGTATAGCCGACATCAACCGACTTTCCTAAGGTGGTTTGCAGCCTGTCACCAAAATTGGCCGATCTTGTCCTCCGGACAAGCGTCTTTGCAACGAGTTCCGTCCGCGGTCGAGCCAAAAGATGGAAGTCGGCGTATCACGCCGCGAATCGGCAGCGTCCGCCCAGAAGACACGGCGACCGGCGAAATCCGGGGGTTGGAATTCACATCTAGCCGCGAGTGCCCCTCTCGTGGGTGTGCTGCGCAAACCACTGTCGGGCAGTGGACAACCCCTTGCTCCCTGATCTTCTGGACCAGATCCCGGAAGGCGAGGACATCGGTA
>NZ_JAATOS010000922.1:0-765 GCF_011806505.1 Salipiger sp. HF18
GGTGGGGTGGACCGTGTCGGGGGGGGAGGGGTGTTGCGGCAGTGATTAACGGGTTGGCCGCAGGCTTTAAAGCGGCGGGCCCGGGCGTGGATTAGGGCAACCGCGCCGGGCGTGGCGGCAGGCATGGCGAAGGGGCTGGAAATGGACGCGGGGCAGCACTAGGAATGGCGGGACTTCTGGAACGAGGAACGATCAGGCAATGGCTAAGATTACCTATATCGAGCACAACGGCACCGAACACGTGGTCGAGGTTGCCACCGGCATGACGGTGATGGAGGGCGCGCGCGACAACAACATCCCCGGCATCGACGCCGATTGCGGTGGCGCCTGCGCCTGCTCGACCTGCCATGTCTACGTCCATCCCGACTGGGTCGAGAAGCTGCCCGCCAAGGACGACATGGAAGAGGACATGCTCGACTTCGCCTTCGAGCCCGATCCCACCCGCTCGCGGCTGACCTGCCAGCTCAAGGTCTCCGACGCGCTGGACGGTCTCGTCGTGCAGATGCCGGAGAAGCAGATCTGATCTGCTCCACGCACCCGGATCCGCGCCGGCGCCGCGCGCGTGGGCGGGTCCTCTGTGCGTGGCTTGCGATGTGCCTCGGGGCGGCGGACCCGGCACTGGCCGAGCCGGTCCTGACCGGCGCCGGCTATCTCGAGCCCACCACCCGCTACGGCCATGCGGTGCTGGGCGACGGCGTCGAATGGGGCGCGCTGCGGTTGCGCCTGCGCGAGGCGGACGGCGGCACCCGCGACGTGCTGTTGCGC
>NZ_JAATOS010000923.1:0-763 GCF_011806505.1 Salipiger sp. HF18
CACGCCTTCACCCGCGACGACCTCAAGGGGTCGAGCTTCGAGAACGTTTTCGGCGGCGCCGCGTCGTTCCTGCGGCGGAAGTACACCAAGGACCTGCGCGGCGTGGACATCGCCGTCACCGGCGTGCCTTTCGACCAGGCGGTGACCAACCGCACCGGCACCCGCTTCGGCCCGCGTGCCATCCGCGAGGCCTCGCTGCTGCAGCCCTGCGATGCGCCCTACGGCTGGGGCTACGACGTGCTGTCGGAATTCGCCATCGCCGACTACGGCGACCTTCATGTACAAGGCGGTGAAGCTCGGCTACGTCGACCCCGCGCGCTCTGTGCAGATCGGCATCCGCACCGACAACCCCGACACCATGGGCTTCCACGTGCTCGACGCGCGCGAAGTGCACCGCGAGGGGCCCGAGACCATCGCCAAGCGTGTGCGCGACATCGTCGAGCGGCATCCGGTCTACCTCACCTTCGACATCGATGCGCTGGATCCGGCCTTTGCGCCGGGCACCGGCACGCCGGTCTGGGGCGGGCTGACCAGCCACCAGGCGGCGGTCTGCCTGCGCGAGCTTGCCGGCATCAACCTCAAGGGCGGGGACGTGGTCGAGGTCTCGCCGCCCTTCGACACCACCGGCGCCACCGCCATCGCAGCGGCCCACGTGGCGACCGAGCTGCTCTGCCTCTGGGGTTGGACGCGCCGCGACTGAGGCGCGACCGGGACGGGCCGGTCAAGGAGGCGATGGGCGGTTTCCTGCAAATGTGACCGCCCC
>NZ_JAATOS010000924.1:0-762 GCF_011806505.1 Salipiger sp. HF18
CTGCGCCTACACCTAACGGCTTAAGCTTGCTAGATAGACCAAGTCGATGACCCATTATACAAAAGGTACGCCGTCACAAGACTGGACACTAATAACATCTGGGATCAGTTGAGTGGAACGCTCACTCTGAATTGCACGGTTTCGATTCCGGGATTGTTGTCGTAGATCCCGGCATTGGACCGGTGATCGTAGGACATGCCATACCGCCAACCGTTCTTCGCCTCGTATCCGAGCTCGATGCCGGAGCGGAACTCGATGGGTCCACCCAGATCGAAGTTGTCACCCGCGGCGTAGAGCCCGGGCATCGCGTGCAGCTGCGTGTAGAACGGGCTCTTTCCGAAGTAGGTTTCCCAGGTCCAGCCATAGCCGATCCAGGAACCGCTTTCGTCGCCGTAGGACAGGCCGATCGCCTGGCCGAAGGGGCCGATGTTCTTTCCGAGGTCGTAGCGGAGATAGATCTCCGATCCTTTGTCGGCGCGGCGTTCAACCACTGTGCCGGCCGAAAAGCCGACGCGCGATCCGGTGTCCGAGATGCCGAAGCACCCGTTGTCGGTACCGCAATGGTTCATCCCCATATCGGAGAGCCCAGCAATCAGCATGAGCACTGCGAAGGTTCCGTCTGCCATGATTGTCTCCAGTTTGTTCTGGTGACTGCATGGCGCAGAATGTCATTAGAGTCCAGTCAAGCTCCGACTGATTGTAGGCGTTCGGTTTCAGGTACTGTTTCACTCCCCTCGTCGGGGTGCTTTTCACCTTTCCCTC
>NZ_JAATOS010000925.1:0-759 GCF_011806505.1 Salipiger sp. HF18
GCATCCGCGCCAGCATCTCGCCCGGCTCGGGGCCGAAGGGCACGGCGGCGAAGAGGCCGGCGGCGTTCATCTTGCCCTGCCAGTAGCCGCTCGTCGAATAGGCGGCATCCACCGAACCGTTCGAGGTCGCGTCGAGCATCTCGAGCGCGGGCACCAGCTCGCCGGGGTTGAAGTGCTCGAATTCCACCTCGGTGGAGATCGAGTTGATCTTGTCGACGAAGTTCACCGATGCGGTGCCGAGGATGGGCAGGTTGTTCGCGTAGCCCGAGGTCATTTCGAAAAGCTCCTGCGCCGAAGCGGCGCCGGACACGGCAAAAGAGGCGGCAAGCGCGGCCGCGAGGGTCGTTCTGGTCATGAGTTCCTCCCTGTAGCAGACGCCCCCTCCCAAGGGCGCCGTGGCGGGTTTTCCCGCCGGTGCTGGACGCTAACGAAACCGTGAATGCGTGTGAATACCCAATACTGCGGAGAAAACCGCGCTTTTCCGCAAGGGAACCCTGTTCGTTGCGCGGTGTCAGAGTACCGACGGCGGAACACATGCCAAAATTCGCGTATTTCGCGCCCGTCCTTGAGCCGGATCAAGGCGGCGGTGCGTCGGGCTGCGTCTCATGGGGGGATCGCCCCCCGCCAATCTGCCCGCCACGACGGCATCGCGGAGGACTGCGGCTATCTCGGTGGAGCGATCTGGCTTGCGAGAGGTTGCGGGCGACATGCCCACCAGCTCATTTGTCAGACAATTGGCTGTGAAGCGCCGAGTCGTCC
>NZ_JAATOS010000926.1:0-746 GCF_011806505.1 Salipiger sp. HF18
CGGTGGTCGACGCCCGGCTCAACGAGCTCGAGTATTTCACCATGGCTCAGCTCTATGCAGAGCAGCACGGGGTGACGTTGCCCTCGGATCGCGAGGGCTTCATCCTGCACCTGCCGCAGCTCTTCACCGTGTGGAGCGAGGGAGGGCTCGAGGGCGCGCCCGAGAGCTTTGCCGATTTCGAGGCGCGGGTCTCCGAGGTGCTGCAAGAGATCGCCGCGGGCGAGGGCAGGGCGCTGGTGGTGACCTCGGGCGGGCTCATCGGCTTTGCCATGCGCAGCTGCATGGGGCTGGGGATGGGGGCGCTGGCGCATGCCTGTCTCGCCGTCGAGAACAGCTCGGTGCACCGGATCCAGCCTCTGGCCACGGGGCTTGCGGTGACGCAGTTCAACGCGGTGCCGCATCTCGAGATGGCGGGACGGGCCTACGCGCGCACCCATCTCTGAGTCCGTCCGATCGCCGGAAACGAAAAAAGCGGGCCTTGGGGGCCCGCTTTTGGCGTTTTCAGGCGGTGGGGAACCGGCTTAGCCGCCCCAGACGTAGACCGCGGCGAAGAGGAACAGCCACACGACGTCGACGAAGTGCCAGTACCAGGCGGCGGCCTCGAAGCCGATGTGCTTGGTCTGGGTGAAGTCGCCCTTCATAAGCCGCAGCAGGCAGACGAAGAGGAAGATCGTGCCGATGATCACGTGCACGCCGTGGAAGCCCGTCGCCATGAAGAAGTTGGCGCCGTAGATGTTGCCCGAGAA
>NZ_JAATOS010000927.1:0-745 GCF_011806505.1 Salipiger sp. HF18
GCTCAAGGGCAAGAAGCTCACCAACGTGCGCGCCTCCGGCACCGACGAAGCGGTGCGCCTGACCACGCCGATCACCCTGTCGCTGGAAGAGGCCATCGCCTACATCAACGACGACGAGCTGGTCGAGGTCACCCCGAACGCCATCCGCCTCCGCAAGCGCTACCTCGACCCGCACGAGCGCAAGCGCATGTCGAAGCAGCCGTAAGCGGCCGACACAGTCACAAGGAAACGCCCGACGCCCCCGCGCCGGGCGTTTTCCTTTTCCCGCCCCCCTCTGCTCCCCGCCGCCGCCCGCGCCTAATTCCGGGACCCCCCCGCCACGGAAATCCGACGACAGACAAACCGCCACACGCCGCGAAAAACAGCACGCCCCGCCCACCCCGGGCCCATCTTCATCTTGCCAGATAAACTCCGGGGGAGTCGCGCGAAGCGCGACGGGGGCGGCGCCCCCTCCTCCGTCACCGCCCGCACATCCAGTACGTACGCCCGCGCGCGGCCAGATCCCGAAAGCACGGGACAGCAAGGCGCGATTGCACCGGGGACAGCACAGAACGCCCCGTCGGAACCGTCACATCGCCCCGGTCATGGGCGTGTCGGGGACCGGACCTCCCACACACCCGGCAGAGGCACCCGGCGGCGGACACCCGGCCCACCGCCGTCCGTCAGCTCAGAACCCGCACTTGTCGCGCAGGAAGGCCAGCGCCACGCCGAGCCCGTCGGGCGCGATGCCGTGGGCGGTGCCCTT
>NZ_JAATOS010000928.1:0-740 GCF_011806505.1 Salipiger sp. HF18
GAGCGGCCAGACCCCGAGGTCGGCCTGCCGGCGCGGCGCATCGGCCGCCAGCTCGGGGCGTTCGTCCAACACGTCGAGCGGCACCAGCAGCACCGCGGGGCCCGGACGGCCCGAGGCGGCGGCGGTGAAGGCCATGTCGATGTAGTCGTCGATGCGGTCCACGTCCGCCACCCGGCGCACCCATTTCGACACGCCCCCGAAGAGCGCGAAATGGTCCATCTCCTGGAAGGCGTTCTTGTCGGTGAACTTGCGGTGCACGTCCTGCACGATCGCCACCACCGGCACCGAGGCCTTGAGCGCCTCGGCCAGCCCCGGCACCAGCAGCGTCGCCGCCGGGCCGTTCTGGGCGGTGACCACGGGCACGCGCCCCGAGATCCGCGCATAGGCGTCGGCCATGGCCGCGCCGCCGTTCTCGGTGCGGTAGCCGACCTGCCGGATGCCGTAATGCGGGGCCGCGAGGATCAGAGCCGAGGGCAGCGACTGCCCGAAGATCTCGGTGACGCCGTGGCGGGCAAGCGCCGCAGCCATGACATGGGCGCCGGTGGCGTTGGCGGGGGGGTGGTCCATGACGGTCATGGCTCAGGTCTCCGGTTTCATGAGAAGGACGATCTTGCCCACGTGCTCCCCGCCATCCATTCGGGCGTGCGCGCGGGCCACGTCTTCGAGGGCAAATGTCGAGTCGATGGGCGGGCGGACGGCACCGCTGGCGAGCAGTGGCACCACGTGTTCGGTGAGCGCGC
>NZ_JAATOS010000929.1:0-737 GCF_011806505.1 Salipiger sp. HF18
CTGCTGGTCTCGGCGCTGCAGGTGCTGGCATGGCTCGACCCGGTCCGGCAGCGGTTCCAGGTGGCGATCGCGCTGGCGGGCCGGGTGCTGATGGCGCTGATCTACCTCTGCCTCGGCTGGCAGTTCTGGCGCTTCGCGATCTTCGACGCGGGCTTCGCGCTGGCGCTGGGGATGCTTTTCCACCGCGCCCTGATCGCCGAGATACAGACCCGGACCTGACCGCCGGACCAAGCGAAGGAGGGCCAGCACGATGAACGGAACCCCCAACAAGCGCGCCGCCGTGGTGATCGGGGTCAGCACCTCTGCGGGCCTGACGCCACTCGTGTCGGCCCCGTCGAGCGCCAGCGAGATCGGCGACTGGCTGCGGCAGCTCGAGCCCGGCTACGACGTCACGGTCATCACCGACAAGGACGGCGCGCCCGTCACCCGCAAGCAGATATTCGACGCCGTCTCGCACTACCTGACGCCCACCCGCTACGAGATGCTGGTGATCTACTACATCGGTCACGGCCTCTTCCAGAACGCCAGCGACGTCTGGATGCTGAGCGGCGCCCCCGGAGATCCCGCGGAATGCGTGAACTTCGACGAGAGTCGGGATTCCGCCAAGTTCTGCGGGGTCAAGAACGTGGTCTTCGTCTCGGACGTCTGCCGCTCGCTGCCCGCCACGCTGGGGCAGGCGCGAGTGCAGCCGAGCAGAATCTTCCCCTTTCTCGACCGCTTCCCGCGCCCGACCGGCG
>NZ_JAATOS010000930.1:0-733 GCF_011806505.1 Salipiger sp. HF18
GGCGATCCGGGCGATCCTCCGGCACAGGATGCCGCCCCGCAAGACCCGTCCCCGCAGCCCGATCCGGAACCCCGCCCGATGTCCCGCCCCGCCAGCCGCAGCGGCAATGCCGAAGTGAACTTCAAGGGCGAGAAGCGCTCGAACGCGACGCATGCCTCGACCAGCGACCCGGACGCGCGGCTCTACCGGAAATCGCCCGGCACCGGCGCAATGCTGTGCTTCCTGGGGCATGCGCTGATGGAGAACCGCAGCGGGTTCGCGGTTCAGGGCGACCTGACGCAAGCCGACGGACATGCCGAACGCAGGGCGGCGCTCGACATGATGCACCGGCAGTCGCCGGGATCGACCCGGCGGCTGACGCTCGGCATGGACAAGGCGTACGACGCGGCCGGGTTCGTGGCGGATTGCAGGCAGGCCTGCATCACCCCGCATGTCGCGCAGAAGGCGCGGTTCTCGGCGATCGACGGGCGGACAACGCGGCACAGGGGCTATGCCCTGTCTCAGAAGCACCGGAAGCGCATCGAGGAGCTTTTCGGATGGTCCAAGACCGTCGGCGGCACAGCCCAGACGGTCTATCGCGGCGTGGAGCGGGTGCGCTCGCGCTTCATCCTCACGCTGGCAGCGGCAAACCTTGCCCGGCTGCCGCGGTTGCTGGCCATCTGAATACGGCGGGCGCCGCGCCGCGCTGGCCGAGGGCAAGGAACGGCCGGAGGATCGCGCCATCACGCCTAGC
>NZ_JAATOS010000931.1:0-729 GCF_011806505.1 Salipiger sp. HF18
TACATCTTCTGCGCCAGCACCGGCTGCCAGCGACCGAAATGCAGCTTGCCGTCGGGCGCCGGCCCGGCCGAGCCCAGTTCCGCCCCGATCTGCTGCCAGCGGCCGCGGGGCGCGGCCACGGTGACCGGCTCCTCGCCGATGTTGAAGGCGCAGAAGATCTCCTCGCGCCCGAGGCAGCGGCGGAACTTGAGCACCGTGCCCTCGCATTCCACGTGGCTGATCTCGCCCTTGCGCAGCGCCTCGTGGGCGTGGCGGAAGGCGATGGCGCGGCGATAGTGGTGCAGGATCGCCAGCGGGTCCTTTTCCTGGTCCGCGACGGTGCGGCTCAGGTGATCATGGCTCACCGGCAGCCACGGGTGCATGTTGGTGCTGAACCCGCCGTTGATCTCGTCCGGCTCCCAGACCATCGGCGTGCGGGCGCCGTCGCGGCCCTTGAAGGCCGGCCAGAAGCGCTTGCCGTAGGGGTCCTGCAGATCCTCGAAGCTCAGCACCGCCTCGGGCAGCGCCAGTTCCTCGCCCTGGTAGATGCAGGCCGAGCCGCGCAGGCACATCATCAGCGTCATGTAGAGCCGCGCCGCCTCCTCGGGCACGCCCCAGCGGGTGATGTGGCGTACCACGTCATGGTTCGAGAACGCCCAGCAGGCCCAGCCGCCGGGCGCCTTTTCCTCCATGTCATCCATGACCTTGGCGATGTAGGGCGCGGTCGGTGCGTGGTCCGAGAGCAGCTCG
>NZ_JAATOS010000093.1:0-12739 GCF_011806505.1 Salipiger sp. HF18
CCATTGCCTCGAGCGCGCGCAGGTGCAGGTCGACCGGGCGGGCGCCGATGGCGCAGCCGCCGGGCAGCGAGACCTCGGCATGGCCGAAACGGGCGAGCAGCGGGCCCAGCACCAGAATCGACGCGCGCATCTTGCGCACGATGTCGTACTCGGCGCGGGTCGAGGTCAGCGCGTGGCTCGACATTGCCTGCACCTGGCCCTCCTGCAGGCCCTGCACCTCGGCGCCCAGCGACTGCAGCAGCAGCGTCATGGTCCGGATGTCCGACAGCCGCGGCGCATTGGTCAGGGTGAGCGGCTCGTCCGACAGGAGCGTGGCCGGCATCAGCGTGAGACAGGCGTTCTTTGCCCCCGCGATGGGAATGCGGCCCGAAAGCGGGCCGTTCCCGGTGACGATGATGGAATCCATGTCCTAGCTGTCCTTCTCGCTGCTCTGCCCCTCGGCGGGCTTCTCGGTCGACCGTGCACGGGCCTGCTGCTTGCGCCGGGCGAGATTCGCCTTCAGCGCCGCTTTCAGCCGCGTATCGCGGTCTTCTGCCTTGTTTTTCGGGGTGCCTGTCTTGCGCTCCATGGGCCCTGTTTAAAGCAGCTGAAAAAAAGCGTCCAGATTAGGCTTGCGCCCCCCGGAATTTGCGTCTAGAGAGCCGCCCACGCCAGTCAGGCACACCACAGACAGGCGTTAGGCACCGCCGAAGTTCACAACTGGATATGGCCCTTGACAAAGGGAAGTCCAGAGCTTCTAAGGCGCTGAAACAAAAGGGTTTCTCCAGAACCCGCTTGCATCGGGCCAAGGCTCGGAGTAACAATCCGGAGACAGCGTGCTGCTGTAGCTCAGTGGTAGAGCACTCCCTTGGTAAGGGAGAGGTCGACAGTTCAATCCTGTCCAGCAGCACCATTTACCTCACCTCGATGATCACCCGACAGGCACGTCACAGACCGCCGCATCGTCGCCGGTTTTGCGCTGTTCCGAGAAGCGGTTCAGCGGCGCTTTCACGCCTGTTGCGATGATTGGGCCAGACCGCGTGGATTGCGCAGCCCTCGCCCCGGAAAACCGGCGGTCGCGAGTCGGCTCCGGGATTGAGCGCCTCCAGCTTGGCGGCCTGAAAGGCGTCGCGGACGACGGCGCGGCAACTCAGGTCAGGCGACGTGACGTCATCCGCATCTCCCCTCCCGCGAAAGATGCGGCCGCCCGAATCCGGGGCCCGACCGCAGCCCTTCCCCCTGCCCGGTTTCGCGCCGGAACGGCCCGCGGGCTGCGTCGCACACGCCGTCGTCATGGCTTAGAGCTTTTGATTTCCCCCTCAAATCGCTATCTCATTTGTCGGTCCCCGTCGGCGGGGCACCCCGCGGCATGTCACGGCAACGCGCGGCAGGGCACAACGGCAAGACGCGAGACCAGCACGACCATGAACCTCCCGCAGATCACCTATCTCACGGCGCTCCTGATCATGCTGGGCTACATCCTGCACATCGGCAAACCGGTGATCCTGCCGGTGCTGATCGCGCTCATCGCTCTTTACATCCTGTCGAACGTCACCGACCGGCTGGGCCGGGTTCCGGTGATCGGACGGCTGCCCGCGCTGCTGCGGCGGCTGATCGTGCTGCTGGCCTTCACCGTCCTGACGGTGCTGTCCTTCGCCTATCTCGCAGACACCTTCACGCAGGTCGCCGCCGCCCTGCCCGGTTACGAATCCAACATCGACGCGCTGGTGCTGCGGGCGGCGCATGTGTTCGGCATCGAGGACCAGCCGACCTGGGCCAAGGTGCGCTCTGCCACCATCGACCGTTTCCAGGTGCAGTCCTACATCGGCCCGGTGCTGCTGTCGCTGCGCGGCTTCGGCGGCACGCTGTTCCTCGTCACGCTCTACGCCTTCTTCATGATGGCAGAACGCGCGGTCATGGCCCGCAAGCTTGCCAACGCCTTCGGCGACCCCGAGCGCGAGACCCGCACCATCGCGCTCTTCGAGCGCATCAACACCCGCGTCGGTGACTACCTGTCGGTGAAGACCGTGGTGAACATCATCCTCGGCCTGCTCTCCTACGGCGTGCTGCTGATCTTTGGCATCGACTTCGCGCTGTTCTGGGCGATCCTGATCGGGCTGCTGAACTACATTCCCTACATCGGCTCGCTGATCGCGGTGATCTTCCCGGTGCTGCTGAGCCTCGCGCAGACCGGCTCCTACAGCGCGGCCTCGATGGTGGCGGTGGGGCTGACCGTGGCGCAGATGTTCGTTGCGGGCTACCTCGAGCCGCGGATGATGAGCCGGACGTTCAACCTCAGCCCCTTCGTGGTGCTCTTCGCACTGGCGTTCTGGGGCGCGCTCTGGGGGCTGCCCGGCGCGGTGCTGGCGGTGCCGCTGACCGCGAGCATGATCATCGTGCTGGCCGAGATCCCGGCGACCCGGCCCATCGCCATCCTGCTTTCGGCCAGCGGGCGGCTCTGACCTGCCCGCGGGCCGGCCGGATCAGGCCAGCCCCAGCACCGGCCCGTCGAGCAGCGCCATCAGGTCGCCGAAATAGCCAGCCGACCGCGCCGGGCGCGTCGGGTCCGAGGTTATGGCCACCGCCAGCCCACGCTCGGGCTGCGCCGCGATGATCTGGCCGCCGTAGCCGCGGCCGATGGTCCAGCCGCTGGGGCTCAGGAACCAGCCGTAGCCGTAGTCGAGCCCCGACCAGCGCGACCGTGTCTGCCCCTCCTGCGAACGGGTCACCCAGTCGCGCGCGATCACCTGCGTGCCGTCCCAGGCGCCGCCGTCTCGCATCAGCACCGCGATCCGCAGCATTGCCTCGGGGGTGAGCGCCATCTCGTTGCCGCCGAAGTAGAAGCCCTGCGGGTCGCGGGTCCAGGCCGGCACCTCGATGCCGAGCGGCGTGCCGAGGCGCTCGCGGGCGGGCCGCACCAGGCCCTGGCCGGGGGGGGGGGCGCGCGCGCCCCCCAGCCCGGGGGGGGGGCGGGTCGAATGGCTCCCCCGCCCGCCGTTGGGCGCGATGCGCGGCTGGCGCAGCGCATAGGCCACCCAGTTGCGCGACCTGACCCAGGCGCCGTAATTGCCGCCCGAGGTGCCCTCGAGCCCCGCCCGCAGCGTGACGAGGTCCGACATGGTGAGATCGCCCGCGCCCTCGGTGGCGTCCGACGGGATCAGGTCGGGCGCCACCTCGGAGAGCGTGGCGTCGAGCCCGGCGACCTCGCCCCGTTCGATGGCCGTCCCGAGCAGCAGCGCCAGCACGCTCTTGGAACAGGACTTGATATTGGCGACCCGCCCGAGCCCCGGCCCGCGCGGCGCCTCGGCCAGCAGCGTCTCGTCGCCGCGCTGCACGAGGATGGCATGCAGCTGGTCGAGCCCGGTTGCGGCCTCGCGCAGGGTCTCGGCGCCCTGTGCCCGCAGGACCGAGGGCGCGGCAAGCGCCCCGGCAGAGGCGATGATGAAACGGCGGCGTGAGAACATGGCGGGCTCCGGCGGCGGCAGGGACGGGGTCGGGCGAAGGGGCACCCCCTGAACATGGCAGCTTTCCGGAGCGGGGAAACCACGGCGGGGGGGCCGCAGGCGCTCACGCCCGATCACACCGCGGTGACGGAGCCCCGGGACCGGCATGCCGCGCGGGCAGGTCAGCAACATATGCGAATTCGACCCGTTTCCCCTTGCCTCGCTGCGCAAGCGATGCATCTAGTCGTCAGATGCCCTCAGAACCCGTCATTGCGCCCCACCTCCAGACCTGCGACCGTCCCAGATGAGCCTCTATTCCGCCCTGCCCACCACGTTCCGCGACTACATCGCGCAGTCCGGCGTCGCGCTTGCGGTTTCCGAGATGGCCGAGGACGCGCCGCTGTCGATCGTGAATCGGTCCTTCTGCGAGCTCACCGGATATTCGCAGGACGAGGTCATGGGCAAGAACTGCCGCTTCCTGCAAGGCACCGGCACCTCCGGGGCACAGCGGCAGGCCCTGCATGACTTCGTGCACGGCGCCGGCGACGACAATGGACGCTTCCCGATCCTGAACTACCGCAAGGACGGCACGAGCTTTCACAACTTCGTCTTCATGTCGCGGCTGCGCGACCCCGAAGGCAAGGTGCGCTTCATCCTCGCCTCACAATTCGACATGAGCTCTGCCATGCAGCGCTCGCGCATCGCGCAGAATGATGAACAGCTGGCCAACGCGCTGACCGACCTCGACCAGATCGGTCGCGAATTCGGACTGGCGATGATGGGTTCCGCCCAGCTCATCGCCGATTCCGTCGCGATGATGGCGCGACTCAGCTTCGACGACAAACGGCGCTAGGGGCCTGGGAGCAGTTTCGACACGATCATGAGAGACGAAAAAAAGGACGACCAGACAACCGTGTCGAGCGAGCCGGACCGCGAGCGCCTCTGCATCGTGGGCATCGGTGCCTCAGCCGGCGGGCTGGAGGCGATCCGCGAGATGCTGACCGAGGCCCGCTCGGACAGCAATCTCGCCTACGTGGTGATCCAGCACCTCGACCCCAACCACGAGAGCCTGCTGGCCGAGCTTCTCGCCCGCCACACCGCGCTCAACGTGCGGCAGGTGTCGGGCGGCGAGAAGATCCTCGCGGGGAACGTCTACATTATCCCGCCGGGCTTCGGCCTCTCGGTCACCAACGGCGTGCTGCACCTCACCGAGTTCGAGCAGCCGCGCGGCCTGCGCCGGCCCATCGACGATTTCTTCGAGAGCCTCGCGCTGGACCAGGGCCGCTTCGCCGCCTGCGTGATCCTGTCGGGCACCGGCGCCGACGGCAGCGCCGGGCTGCGCGCCATCAAGGAGAACGGCGGGCTCTGCATCGTGCAGGATCCGCGCACCGCCAAGTATGACGGCATGCCGACCTCGGCGCAGGGCACCGGGCTCGTGGACTTCGTGCGCCGCCCCGGCGACATCGTCGAGGCGATCCAGCAATTCTATTCCCACGCCTTCATCGAGACCATCGATGGCACGCTGGCCAACACGGTCGAGCAGTACCTCGAAGACATCTGCTCGGTGGTGCGAAATTTTGTGGGCCACGATTTCTCGGGCTACAAGAAAAGCACGCTGATCCGGCGCGTGCAGCGGCGCATCCAGGTGCTCGACCTGCGCAGCGCCAAGGAGTACCTCGACCACATCAAGTCCGATCCGCAGGAATGCGAGATCCTGTTCCGCGAACTGCTGATCAACGTCACCCGCTTCTTCCGCGACTCCGCCCATTTCGCCGCGCTGCGCGAGCGCGTGATCGAGCCGCTGATCCGCAACGCCGGCGACGAGGACGAGATCCGGGTCTGGGTGCCCGGCTGCTCCAGCGGCGAGGAAGCCTACACCATCGCCATGATGTTCGCCGACGAGGCCCGGCTACAGAACCGCTCGGTCAACATCCAGATCTTCGCCACCGACATCGACGAGCAGATGCTGCGGCTGGCGCGCGATGCAACCTACCCGCAGGCGGCGCTGATCGACATCCCCGAGGGGATGCGCGACATCTACACCGTCGCGCGCGACGGACGGTTCAAGATCTCCGCCCGCATCCGCGACATGATCCGCTTCTCGGTGCACAGCATCGTGCGCGATCCGCCGTTTTCGAACATCGACCTGCTGTCCTGCCGCAACCTGCTGATCTACTTCGGGGAAAAGCTGCAGGGGCTGGCGCTGCCGATCTTCCACTACGCCATCAAGCCCGGCGGAACGCTGTTCCTCGGGCCGTCCGAGACCGTCGGCCGCTACGACCACGCCTTCGCACCGCTCGACCAGAGCGCGCGCATCTTCCAGCGCAACGACACCCGGCCCGAGTACCCGATGCACCTGCGCGGCCGGAGCCTGCCCGTCAGCGACGGGGCGCGCCATGCCGAGGCCAACAGAACCCCGTCCAAGCGGCTTGACTGGGGCGACGGCGGGGCCACAGAGCGGTTGCTCTCGACCTATGCCCCGGCGACGCTGCGGGTGACCACCGCTGGCGAGATCCTCAAGACCACCGGTCGGCTGGGCAAGTATCTCGAATACGCGCCGGGCGATCCCGACACCAACCGCTTCGCCACCTCCATCGCCCGCCCCGGCGCGCGCGAGGCGCTTTCGGCCATCATCCGGCAGGTCAGCGCCAACAAGCGCCGCACCATCTCGCGCGGGCTCTCGGCGCGGTCTGAATTCGGCCTGCAGGCCTTCGACCTGATCGCCGAGCCGCTGAAGGACGGCACCATCCTGCTGGTCTTCCGCGAGCGCGACCGCTTCGAGGCCTACGACGACGAGGAATTCGACGATCTCGACAACATGGACAGCCACGTCCAGAGCCTCGAGGACGAGCTGCGCAACACCCGCGTGCGGCTGCACACCACCGTCGAGGAGCTCGAGACCGCGAACGAGGAGCTGAAGAGCTCCAACGAAGAAATGATGTCGATGAACGAGGAGCTCCAGTCGACCAACGAGGAGCTCTCGACGGTCAACGACGAGCTCAAGGGCAAGGTCGACGAGCTGTCGCGCGCCAACGCCGATCTCTCGAACTTCTTCGCCTCCACCGCCCTGCCGCTGGTGGTGGTCGACCGAGATATGTCGATCCGCAACTACACCGACGCGATCCAGTCGATCTACCCGTTCCGCAAAACCGACCGGGGCCGCCCGCTGGCCGAGGTCACCAGCACCCTGCGCCGCAACGACGAGGTGCTCGAGACCATCGCCGAGGTGATGCGCGACGGCGACGTGCGCCACCTGCGGGTCTCGGACCGCGCCGAGGAACGCACGTGGTCGCTGGTCATCACCCCCTACCGCACCCGCGACGGCGTGCTTGACGGCGCGACGCTGGTGTTCACCGAGCTGACCGACGCGCTGCGGCTCGAGGACGCGCTCCAGCGCGAGGGCGAACGGTTGCGGCTGGCGCTTGACGTGACCTCGCTCGGGGTCTGGGAATTTGACCCGTCGACCCGGGTGATGAAGCTCGACGAGACCGCCTGCATAGGCCTCGGGGCCGAGAGCCCGGTGCTCTCTCTCGAGGAATTCCTCCTTTGTTTCCGGGAAGATTCCCGCGCCGACATCGTTACGTCCATGACCACACTCACCGAGTCGGGCGATCCGGTCGAGGTCGTGTGCAGCCTCGCGGGCGACGAGCCCCGCGCCCACACGATCCAGATCGTCGGGCGACGGGTCGACGGGCGCCGCACCGCACGGGTCCTGGGCGTGCTCTTCGACGTGACCGAAGAGCAGGAAGCCAAGCAGATCCGAGAGATGATGCTGCGCGAAATGAACCATCGCGTGAAGAACATGTTCTCGATCATCTCGGGCATGGTGCGTCTTGCCAGCCGCACCACCGACTCGGTCGAGGACCTGGTGGACGGCATCCAGACCCGGGTGAACGCGCTGGCGCGGTCGCACGACCTGACCCAGAATGCCCCCGCCCGGCAGACGCTGACGCTCGAACAGACGATCCGCGCCTCGCTCGAGCCCTACTCGGGCGAGGCCGTCGCCCGCATTGAGGGACCGGTGGTTCCGATCGCCAGCCAAGAGCTCACAGCGCTCTCGCTGCTGCTCCATGAATGGGCCACGAACGCCGCCAAATACGGGGTGCTCGGCCCCGCAGACGGGCACCTCGAAGTAACCTGGCGCCTCGAACGGGGCGGCCATGTGATTTTGACATGGAACGAAATCCACAGGCAGGAGGTTGAGCCTTCAGATGGAGCGTCGGGATTTGGTTCGACGCTCGTGCAGCTCTCCGCCGTACAGCTGAACGGACAGGTGTCCGTCGAGTATGGCAGCCACGAACGAAGGATGACCCTGACCTATGCCCCTGACAGCCGGAGCTGATGCCATGCCAAAGTCGAAGGTGCTGCTCTGCGAGGACGAATACATCGTCGCGCTGGACCTCCAGTTGCTGATCGAGGAATTCGGCTTCGAAGTGATCGGCCCCTTTGCGTCCGTGTCGAACGCGATGCGCGAGATCGGCGAAACCCGACCAGACATGGCGGTGCTCGACGTGAGCCTCAAGGACGGCGAGGTCTATCCTCTCGCCGACCGGTTGCAGGAAATGGGCGTGGGGCTGGTGTTCCACTCCGGCCACGTAAACGACCACGAAATCAAGACCCGCTACCCGCAGGCTGAATGCTGCCTCAAGCCCGTGCACACGTCGCGCCTCAAGGCCGCGTTGCAGCAGGCTGCCCCGCTCGCAGACTGCTGAGCCTTTCCCAGCACCGGTTGGCCTCGCCCTGGCATGTCCAGGGTCTCCCGAAGCTCTCTTCTCTCGTCAGGTGGCGAGCCTCTGCTCCTCGCGGGGGCGGTCGGCTCCGCGGTCACTCCGGACGCTATGGGGAACTGCCCGCACGAGGACGCAGCGTTCCCGCGCGGGCGGCATTACGCCCGTGCGGCTTGACCCATTGACCCAATCCGCCGTCAGCGGCCCTCGCGGATCTCGGTGAGCGTGCGGTAGGGCGTCAGCGCCTCCTTGTCGACGATCAGCTCCAGCAGCGCGCCGGTGGGCGAGGCCAGCGCCCGCTCAAAGGCCTCGGCGAAGGCGCCGGTCTCGGACACCGTCTCGCCGTGCAGCCCGCAGGCCTGCGCCAGTGCCGCGAAGTCCGGGTTCACCAGCTCGGTGCCGCTGACCCGCGCCGGGAACTCGCGTTCCTGGTGGGCGCGGATGGTGCCGTAGGTGCCGTTGTTCACCACGATCACGATCACCGCCGCCCCGGCTTGCCGCGCTGTCGCCATCTCCTGCATGGTCATCTGGATGTCGCCGTCGCCGGCGAAGCAGATCACCACTACCCCTGGGCGCTCGATCTTGGCCGCCACCGCCGCCGGCAGCCCGTAGCCCATCGACCCCGACTGCGGCGCCAGCAGCCGCATGCCCGGCTCGAACCGGAAGAAGCGCGAGGACCAGACGGTGAAGTTGCCCGCGCCGTTGGTCAGCACCAGCTCCTGCCCCGCCAGACGCGTGCGCAGATGCGCGCAGACCGCTACCATGTCCACCGGCCCGGGCTGCGCCGGCGCCTTGTCGATGAAGCCGAGATAGGCCGCGCGCGCCGCCTCGCGCCACGCGCCCCATCCGCCGCTCACCGACCCCGCCAGCGCCATCGCAAAGCGCTCGGGCGAGGCGTGGATGCCGAGGACCGGGCGGTAGACCTTGCCGATCTCGCGGTCCGAGACATGCACGTGCACGATCTTTTGCGCCGCGTCCGGCACCGAGAGCAGCGTGTAGCCGTCGGTCATGTTCTCGCCGAAGCGGATGCCCAGCGCGAGGATCATGTCGGCGTCGCGGATCAGCCCCTTCATCGCCGCGGTCATGCCGACGCCCGCATCGCCGCAGAAGCAGGGCGAGCGGCTGTCGAACTGGTCCTGGTAGCGGAAGGAGCTCGCGACGGGGATGTCCGAGGCCTCGGCGAACCGCTGCAGCGCCGCGCTCGCCTCAGGGTCCCAGGGCGCACCGCCGAGCAGGATCAGCGGACGTTTGGCGGACGCCAGCAGCTCGAGCGTCTCGGCCACCGCGGCGGGCGCGGGCTCCGGCGGGTAGACCCTCAGCGGGCCGGCAACCGGCGCGGCGTCGGTCTCGGCCATCAGCATGTCCTCGGGCAGCGCCAGCACCACCGGCCCCGGCCGCCCGGTTGTGGCCACCGTCCAGGCCCGCGACACCAGCTCGGGGATGCGGTCGGCGTGGTCAATCTCGGTCACCCACTTGGCCATGGTCCCGAAGACGGCGCGGTAGTTGACCTCCTGGAAGGCCTCGCGCTCGCGCATGTCGGTGGCGATCTGGCCCACCAGCAGAATCATCGGCGCGCTGTCCTGCATCGCCGTGTGCACCCCGATCGAGGCGTTGGTCGCCCCCGGGCCCCGGGTCACCATGCAGATCCCCGGCTGGCCGGTCAGCTTGCCATGCGCGGCCGCCATGAAGGCCGCCCCGCCCTCCTGCCGGCAGTTGACGAAGGCCATGTCGCGGTCGTGCATCGCGTCGAGCACCGCGAGGTAGCTCTCGCCCGGGACCCCGAAGGCCCGCTTCGCCCCGAGTGCCACCAGACAGTCCACAACCAGTTGTCCGCCATTGCGCGCCATCACCGTTCTCCCAATGCTGTTGCGCTGTTTGTGGAGAATTCGACGGAGCGCCGCAAGACGGGCCGGATTCACGTCGCGCCAGAACGCTTTGTTAAGACACCGCACGTATGTCTTCTGCTGATCCGGATCGGGCATCGTCCCACCGGTCGCTCCGCTCTCGACGCTGCCAGAGGTGCCGACCCCGCCATGACCGACGTCCACTTTCACGCTCTCGAACCCGCGCGGAACCGCAACGGCGAAGATGCGCTCGTTCCCTTCCTGCTCGGTGCCCGCCACCTGCCGGTCACCATCTCCGCCCGCGACGTCGGACGGCTCGATTCGCACCGGCTGCAGATCCTGCTGGTGGCGCAGAAGCAATGGGCGAGCGAAGGCATCGCCTTCCAACTGACAGACGCCAACGACACGTTCCGCGCCGGGCTGGAACGGCTTGGCCTCGCTCCCGATCATTTCGACAAGGATCCGCTGCAATGACGACCAAAGTCCTCGCGATCGACGATTCCCGAACCATCCGGAACCTCCTGCGCGTCTCGCTCGAGGGTGCGGGCTTCGAATATCACTCGGCCTGCGACGGCGTCGAAGGCGTGGAACAGTTCTCCGAGGTCGAGCCTGACGTGGTGATCACCGACATCAACATGCCGAACATGGACGGGTTCGGGGTGATCCAGACGCTGCGCAGCGGCCCCAGCCGGACCACGGTGCCGATCATCGTGCTCACAACCGAAAGCGGACCGGACCTCAAGGCCCGCGCCCGAGAGGCCGGCGCCACCGGCTGGATCGTGAAACCCTTCGACGACGCCTCGCTGGTCTCGGTGCTGCGCCGCCTCACCGGACACGTGGTGTAACTCATGTCGACAAACTCGATCCGCGATACATTCTTCGAAGAATGCGAAGAGCTCCTCGAGGCGCTCGTCGAGGGTCTCTCGGCGATGGAAGAGAACGCCGAGGACATGGAGGTGGTGAACGCCGTCTTCCGCGCCGTGCATTCGATCAAGGGCGGCGCCGGGGCCTTTGCGCTCGACCGGCTGGTGAGCTTCGCTCACACCTTCGAGACGGTGATGGACAAGGTCCGCTCGCAGGTGCTGAAGGTCGACGAAGAGCTGATGCTGCTTTTCCACCGATCGGGCGACCAGCTCGCCGACCTTGTCGAGGCGGCTCGCGACGGCCGTGAGCCCAATGCCGAGTCCGAGGCCACGATCCTCAAGGAGCTCGAGGCGCATCTGGGCGACGCCGACAAGGAAGAAGAGTTCTCCTTCGATGCGATGAGCCTCGATTTCGATGCGGGGCCCGTGGCTCTCGACCTGCCGGACGAGGTCGCCTCGGTGCGGCGCTTCGACATCCGCTTCAACCCCACCCCGGCGCTCTACGCCAACGGTCACGAGCCGTTGCTGCTCTTCGACGCTCTGGCCGAGCTCGGCGCGCTGTCGGTCAGCGCCGACCTGGGCCGTCTGCCCGAGTTCGACGCCTTCGATCCCAACGATGCGGTGATCGACTGGCAGCTCTCGCTCGAGACCGCGCGGGCGCTCGGCATCGTGGCCACGCCGCTCGATCAGGTCGAAAGCCTTTGAAGCAGTTTCCCGTCCGCCGCGGCGCGATCTGAAGCAAACATTAACCGAAGCACCGGCATCCTGCGCTCACCCGAAAGGAGCATTGCCGATGTCGCTTGCCGCCTCCCTCCCGCCCGCCGCATTCCCGGTCCAGCAGCTTCCAGGCCAGCAGCCCCTGTTGCAGGGCACCAGTCGCGCCCTGCAGGTGACAGTGGTGACCATCACGCAGTCTTCCGGGCACAGCGCGCCACCCGCGCCCGAGGTCGGCGACGACGTGCCCCTCGGGACCTACGACGATCCGGCGCGGACCCGGGCTGTCGGCGCCCCCGTCACCACCACCGACCTTTTGCGCGGGCTCGTCGACGAGATGTCGGCCCGCGGCAACGACATCCTCGACAATCTTGAGCTTCGGATCCGCGGCGTCATGGCCGAGGCGATGGGCGTCGCCTTCGATCCCGCCGACGAGGCCGCACCCAGCCTCGCCGATCTGCGCGCCATGGCCGAAGAGCAGGACCTGCCGATCCTCGTGCTCGCCGCCGACACCTTCCAGGGCCACAGGGACAGCTTCAACGCCGCCATCGCCACGATGCACGCCGGGATCGACCGGATGGCGCAGTCCCCGCTGCCCGAGACCCGGCACCTCGGCATCGTCAAGCACGCCATCCCCGAGGCGCTGCGCATCGACCTCGACGCCCTGCGCGGGGCGGCGCTGCTCAAGCTCACCGGCGCGCTGGACGGGCCGCTGGAACGCGACATCGGCCAGCGCCGCGCCGACGGCCACGCCGAACTTCGCGGCAAGCGCGAGGGGATGTTCCGGCACCTGATGCGCGACTACCAACAGGGCGGCCTGTCCGTCGTGGTCTCGACCATGACCGCCTGGGCGGAACAGGGCACCATCACCAATGGCGACAGCGCGCTGATCGACACGAGAAGCCACGCCTCCTACGCCAGCGCATCCTTCACCATCGGCGACACCCCGGAGCCACACACAACGCTCGCCCGGTACTGAACCCGGAACACGAAAAGGGCGCGGCCTTGCGGTCGCGCCCCTCGTCTTTCCGTCTGCTCCGGCCGGTACGCCCGGCCGGAAGCCGTGGATCAGTTCTGCTCTTCGAGCGACAGCGCCACGAAGCGCGGGTCGCCGCCGCGACGGACCAGCAGCAGGAGCGACTTGCGGCCGGCGTCCCTGGCTTCGTCCA
>NZ_JAATOS010000932.1:0-729 GCF_011806505.1 Salipiger sp. HF18
GGACGTGATACCGCCGCACCCGACCGTCATGGGTCACCCCATCAGCAGCCATTCGTTGAAGCGCTCGGCGAGCGGGTCGTAGTTGGCGCCCCAGTAGTCGCTGTCCATCAGGTAGAGACCCTTGACGTTCTCCGGCGCCGTCGGCAGAACCGCGGCGCGCTCGGCCGGGATGAAGTCGTAGGCCTTCTTTGCCGACGGGCCGTTGGCGACGTTCTGCGAGTAGATCGCCTGCTGCTCGGGGCGGGCGCAGAAGCGCACGAATTCCTGCGCGGCTTCCATGCGCGGGGTGCCCTTGTGGATCGACCAGCCGTCGACCGAGTAGAGCCCGTCCCACACCATCTCGACCGGTGCGCCGGCTTCCAGAGCGGCATAGGCGCGGGCCGACCAGGTGTCGGTCATGTCGACTTCACCGGACTGCAGGATCTGGGTGTTCTGCGCGCCAGCGGTCCACCAGACCGCGACATGTTCGCGGATCTCGTCGAGCTTGGCGAAGGCGCGGTCCACGTCCAGCGGGTAGAGGTCGGCCGGTGCCACGCCATCGGCGAGCAGCGCCATCTCGAGCGTGCCCCACGGCGACCGGTAGAGACCGCGACGGCCCGGGAAGTTCTCGACGTCCCAGTAGTCGGCCCAGTTCTGCGGCTTGGCGCCCGGCAGCTGCGCGGTGTTCAGCACCATGTTGATCGAGAACACCGAGAAGCCAAGCCAGTTCGGCATGACGGTGCCCGGCAC
>NZ_JAATOS010000933.1:0-727 GCF_011806505.1 Salipiger sp. HF18
CCCTCGAAGGCGATTTCGAAGACCAGCTCGGGCCGCACCTGCCGCACCGGGCCGAAACGCTGCAGCGTGTTGCGGCGCACCCAGCTGGTGATCTCGTTGAACTCGGCGTCGGTGAGGCCGGAGTAGGCCTTGGTGAAGGGCACGAGCTCGTTGCCGTCCCACGCCGCGAAGGTGAAGTCGGTGAAGAGGTTCGCGCGCCGTCCATGGCCCTGCTGGGCGTAGATCATCACCGCGTCGACGCTGAGCGGGTCGAGCTTCCACTTCCACCAGTCGCCCTTCTTGCGCCCGGCGAGGTAGGGCGCGTCAAGGCGTTTCAGCATCAGCCCCTCGGCGCGGCGCTCGCGGGCGGTGGCGCGGGTCTCGGCCAGCTCCTGCCAGTTGTCGAAGGCCACGCGGGGCGAGGGCAGCACGGGGGCGTCGGCGGGCAGCCCCTCGAGCAGCGCATCCAGTCGCGCGCGGCGCTCGGAGAGCGGCCGGTCGCGGATGTCGAGACCATCGGCCTCGAGCAGGTCGTAGGCCAGCATCACCACCGGCGCCTCGCGCAGCAGCTTCTTGGGCACCGTCTTGCGCCCGATGCGCTGCTGGAGCGTGTTGAAGGGCAGCGGCCGGGTGCCGTCCCAAGCCACCAGTTCGCCGTCGAAGACATGGCCCGGCGGCAGGAAGTCGAGGGCGCGGGCGAGCTCGGGGAAGCGGTCGGTCATCAGCTCCTCGCCGCGCGACCAGACGT
>NZ_JAATOS010000934.1:0-724 GCF_011806505.1 Salipiger sp. HF18
GTGGCCGAGATCTTCGCGCAGGCGGCGGGCGGGCGCTTCACCTTCCGCCCCGGCATCCCCGACCCCACAGTGCCGCAGAACGCGCGCATCGACTTCCGCGAGGAGATCTCGCACAGCGCCCCGCGCGAATTCCCGGTGACCGAGGTGATCTGGGTCTCGCCCGGACAGCGCCCGGACGTGGCCTTCCTGCGGGTGGCCCGGGAGGCCGGCGACGACCGGCTCGCGCCGCCGGTGCCGCTGGCGCACGGCCCGGGGGCCGAGGACACGCTGCTGGCGGTGATCGGCTACCCGGGCAAGGACGACCGGGCGGAATATGCCGACCGGCTGGCGTCGATCTTCGGCAGCGAGTTCGGCATCAAGCGGCTGGCGCTGGGGCGACCGACGCCCGGCGGCAGCGAGGACTGGATCACCCACGACTGCTCCACCCTGCCCGGCTCGTCGGGCTCGGTCATCTGGGACGCCACGCAGGGTGCCGCGGCAGGCCTGCATTTCGCGGGCACCGCCTTCACCAACAATTTCGCCGTGCCCGCCCGAAAGCTGCGCGAGATCATCCGCACCCGCCCGTGGCATGGCATGGAACGCCCGTCATCGCCCACCAGCGCAGGCGCCTCCGCCCCCGGGTGGGTGGCGCGCCCCGACGGCAGCATGGACATCACCGTGCCGCTGACGCTGAACCTGCGGCTCGGAGACGGCGGGCTGACGCTGGGCGGGGCCGCCGCAGCCC
>NZ_JAATOS010000935.1:0-722 GCF_011806505.1 Salipiger sp. HF18
AGCGCCGTCGCCCGCGACCAGCGACAGGCGCAAGCCGCGCGGCGTGCCGCGGACCCTCGGGTGTCAACCGTGGCCAGTGTCATGCCATTACTCGCCGAGTTCGTGGAAGCGCCGCCCGAAATAGGCCAGCGCCGGCTGTCCGCTTGTGTGGGTGATGCCGACGATCTCGGCGAAGATCACCTCGTGCGAGCCAACCACCGCGCGTTTCGAGACGCGGCAGTCGAAGGACACCACCGCACCGCTGAGGATCGGGGCGCCCGAGGCGCCGGTCGTCCACTCGGCCGCGGCGAAACGGTCCTCCATCCCGGTCCTGCCGCCGAAGGTCATCGCCAGCTCCTGATGCGATGGTCCCACGGTGTTGACGCAGATCGCGTCGTTCTGCAGGAATGCCGGCCCCGCCGAGGAGCTGCGGTTCACGCAGACCAGAAGCGTCGGCGGCGAGTCGGTGACCGAGCAGACCGCCGAGGCGGTCATCCCGGCGCGGCCCGCCGGGCCGTCCGTCGTCACGATGTTGACTGCCCCTGCAAGGAGGGACATGCCGTTGCGAAATTCGTCGCGCGAGACGTGCACGCGCGTGGGCTCGTCGCTCGCGGGAAGCTCTGCGTCTGCCATAGCCACTTTCTGTCTTCTTTCCTGATCCGTTCGGGCGCGCCTCATGGCGCCGCCCCCCTCGGATATAGTGCCCGAGAGAGGCGTGGCCCCCCTTCGGGCGCCGCCTCAGT
>NZ_JAATOS010000936.1:0-717 GCF_011806505.1 Salipiger sp. HF18
CGACCGCCTTGGCGCGCGCCTCGGCCCGGGACAGGCCCAGCGTGCGGCGCAGCGTCGTGGTGAGCTGGCGCCCCACGGTGTAGGACGGGTTCAGCGCGGAACCCGCGTCCTGGAAGATCATCGACAGCCGCGAGCCGCGCAGCCGCACCATGCGGCGCTCGGGCAGGGCAAGCAGGTCTCCCGCGCCGTCAAGCTCGGCCCGGCCCTCGACCCTTGCGCCGTCGAGAAGGCGCATCAGTGCGGTCGCGATGGTCGACTTGCCGGCGCCGCTTTCGCCCACCAGCGCCAGCGTCTCGCCGCGCCCGAGCGAGAGGCTCACCCGGTCGAGGATCTTGGCGGCGCCGCGATGCACGGTCAGCCCCTCGAGCCGCAGGATCGGCTCGGCCGCGTCCTGCGTGGTGACGGGGTGGGAGGTCATGTCGTTCATGCGCCCCTCCGCAGCTTGGGGTCGAATTCCTCGCGGATGCCGTCGCCGACGATCGACAGCGCGATCAGCAGCAGCGCAAGCGCGAAGCCGGGCATCGCCGACATCCACGGCGCGAAGCTCACGAAGTCGCGGCCCTCGGCGATCATCAGGCCCCAGTCGGGGGTGGGGGGCGTCACGCCGATGCCGAGGAAGGAAAGCGACGAGGACACGAGGATGGCCTCGGAGACGCGGATGGTGACCTGCACCGCCAGCGGGAAGATCACGTTGGGCAGCACGGGGCGCCAGACCAC
>NZ_JAATOS010000937.1:0-707 GCF_011806505.1 Salipiger sp. HF18
ATCGGCGCGGCCGAGCTGATCGGCCACCTGCGCGGCGAGATGACCCTCGACGAGGCCATCGACCGGGCCACGGTGCTCACCCGGCAATTCGCCAAGCGCCAGCGTACGTGGTTCCGGGCGCGGATGCGCGACTGGCCCGCGCTGACCCCGGAGGAGAGCGGCGCGTGAGTGCCGCCCCGGACAGTGCCGCGCCGGTGCGCGTGGCCTCTCTGGGGAGCATATCCGGCTGGCGCTACCGTCTGCTGCACGACCGGGGCGATCACACGCTGATCTGGCTGACCCGCGGACAGGGCCGCGTGATCGTCGACGGCATCCGCCGCGGGCTCGGGCCGCACAACGCGCTGTTCCTCCCGGCGGGCACGCTCTTCGCCTTCGAGCCGGGCGCGCAGAGCCTTGGCACGGTTCTGCATTGTCCCGCCGGCCGCACCGGGCTCTGGCCCATGGATCCGCTGCACCTGCGGGTGCGGGAAGGCGCCGCGCAGGGCGAGCTGACGGGCATGCTCGACGCCATGCAGCGCGAACAGGGACAGGACCGGCTGCTGATGGACGAGGCGCTGGGGGCGCAGTCCAGCCTCGCGGCAGTCTGGCTGCAACGGCAATGCGCGGCGGGTGCCCGCGATGCCCTGCCCGACAGCGCCGCGCACCGGCTGATGCGGCTCTACGCAGGCGCGCTCTCGGCCGGGTTCCGCAGCGACCGCGGGGTTTCG
>NZ_JAATOS010000938.1:0-707 GCF_011806505.1 Salipiger sp. HF18
CCGCAGGATCTCGCTGATCCTGCCCTCGCTCTATTCCGAGCTCGAGGGTGACGCGCTGCCCAACATCCTGCGCGAGCTGAGCAAGGTCAGCTACCTGCACCGGATCATCGTCGGGCTCGACCGCGCCGACGAGACACAGTATCGCCACGCCCGCGCGTTCTTCTCGGTGCTGCCGCAGCAAACCACGGTGATCTGGAACGACAGCCCGCGCATGCTGCAGATCATGGGCCGGCTCGAGGCGCTGGGGCTCGCCCCGCAGGAGCCGGGCAAGGGCAAGAACGTCTGGGGCTGCATGGGCTATCTGATCTCCTGCGCCGACAGCGCGGTGATGGCGATCCACGATTGCGACATCGTCACCTACACGCGCGAGATGCTTGACCGGCTGGTCTACCCGGTGGCGAACCCGACGTTTTCCTACCAGCTTTCCAAGGGCTTCTACCCCCGCGTAGGCAACAACAAGCTGAACGGACGGGTCACCCGCCTGCTGGTCTCGCCGCTGCTGATTGCGCTCAAGCGCACCATCGGCGACCGTGACTACATCGACTACCTGCGCGCCTTCCGCTACCCGCTCTCGGGCGAGATGGCGCTGCGCACGGGTCTCTTGCCCGACCTGCGCATCCCCTCGGACTGGGGGCTCGAGATCGGGGTGCTGTCGGAGGCGTGGCGCAACCTCGGGCCGCGACAGGTCTGCCAGGTCGAGATCGCCG
>NZ_JAATOS010000939.1:0-706 GCF_011806505.1 Salipiger sp. HF18
GGATCTCGGCCTCGGTGGGGATCGGGTTCGCCACGATCTGTCCACCCGGCAGGCCGAGAGCCGCGCGCATGGCAGCAGCGCGGGCGATCTCGAGCGGGTTGTCCATGCGCAGCGGCGCACGCAGCCCGGCCTCGCGCGACCAGAAGGCCGGAAGCTGGTCCTGGCCATAGGCGATGACCGGCACGCCCAGCGTCTCGAGCACCTCGAGCGTCTTCGGCAGGTCGAGGATGGCCTTTGCGCCGGCGCAGACCACGGTCACCGGCGTCTGCGCCAGTTCCTGAAGGTCGGCGGAGATGTCGAAATTCTGTTCGGCGCCGCGATGCACGCCGCCGATGCCGCCGGTGGCGAAACAGGTGATGCCGGCGCGGGCCGCGGCGATCATGGTCGCGGCCACAGTGGTGGCGCCGGTGCCGCCCTGGGCCATGCAGACCGCGAGATCGGCGCGGCTCAGTTTGGCGACGCCGCGCGCCTGCGCCAACGACTCGAGCTGGGCATCGTCGAGCCCGACGCAGAGCTTGCCTTCGATCACCGCGACGGTGGCGGGAACCGCACCCTCGGCGCGGATCGTGTCCTCGACCTTGCGCGCCATCTCGAGATTGCGCGGCCACGGCATTCCGTGGGTGATGATGGTGGATTCCAGCGCCACCACCGGCGCGCCCTGAGCAAGAGCTTCGGCAACGGGGGCGGACAGGGACAGAAGGCTCAT
>NZ_JAATOS010000940.1:0-703 GCF_011806505.1 Salipiger sp. HF18
GTACCGCGGTGCCGATGTCGTGGCACCGCGGCGGAGAACCGTCGGGTCAGGCCTTGCGTACGAGACGCATGATCAGGGTGACCACGAAGAGCACCAGGAAGATGAAGAAAAGCACCTGCGCGATGCCTGCGGATGCCGAGGCAATGCCCCCGAAGCCGAAGACGGCGGCCACAACGGCGACGACGAAGAACAGAAGAGCCCAGTACAGCATGACGATTTCCTCCTTGATCAAGCTGTGTTTCAGTAGATATGGAGCGGCTCGCACTCAACTTTAGCACGAAACGCCCGGGTTAGGTAGAGAGGGGGCGTCAGACCGTGGCGCGCGACGAGCGCGGACCGGCGATGAGCCAGATGATGAAGCCGAGAACCGGCAGGATGAGCACGAGAAGGGTCCAGAGCACCTTGGATCCGGTGCTGGCGCCCGAGCTCAGGATCGAGACGATGGCCCAGATGTCGAGAATGAGGACGATAAAGCCCCCGATACCGGCGAATTCCATGACAAAGACTCCTTTGCGTTTTTCCGTTGCGGACGGCACAACCCGGTCGTGCGGCGGCGAGAAGCCTCCGCCGGGGGTCGCTGCCCCGGGGCCGATATGTCCTGATTTTGACGTCTGCGGGCATCGCCTGCCCCCGTTCGTTCTGCCCATTCAACGCCGGGTCTCGGAAAAAGGTTCCAAAGGGGTTGAAATCACGATTTCACCGG
>NZ_JAATOS010000941.1:0-690 GCF_011806505.1 Salipiger sp. HF18
ATGGTAGGCGCGGCGCATGGCCAGATCGCTGCGCGCCACGTCGGGCAGCCACGGCATGGTGTCGAGCTCGTCGAGCCCTTCGAGAAAGGCCGGGACCTGCCCGCCCCATGTCATCAGCAGCGGCGAGCCCGGCGGGTACTGGCGCAGGAAACCCGCCGCGACGCGGGCGAAGTTGGCGGCGCCCAAAAGCGCCGCGACGGCGGGAAAACCGGTCTCGAGCGCCTCGGAGAGCGAGACGGCCACGTTGTTGCGGTAGACCGAGAAGCGCCGCCCGGCGGGACGTCCGGCCCCGTCGACAAGCGTCTCCGGGACCGGTCGTCCTGCGTCGGTCAGGGCGTGGCGGAAGGCGGACTGGCTGATCATGCCGCGGCCCTCGGTTGCAGGAGCGCGTCGGAGGCGCGGCGCGCTTCGGCGGCGAGCACCGGCCAGTCCGGCACGTCGGTGTCCCATTCCACCAGCACCGGGCGCGGCCCAGAACCGGCCAGCGTGTGGTCGAGCAGGTCCCAGACCGGGTCCGCCGCCTCGCGCCCGTGGCTGTCGATGAGCAGGGGGTGGCCGTGGTCGTCCTCGTCCTCGTCATGGCCGCCGATGTGGATCTCGCCCACCTCTTCGAGCGCGAAGGCGTCGATGTAGCCCTGCGGTGTGAAATCGAGGTTGGTGGCCGAGACGAAGACGTTGTTCACGTCGAGC
>NZ_JAATOS010000094.1:0-12655 GCF_011806505.1 Salipiger sp. HF18
AGTTCCTCAAGCGCCGCCCCGGCCAGCTTTCCGGCGGCCAGCAGCAGCGCGTGGCGCTGGCCCGCGCGCTGGCGCCGGAGCCCAAGGTGCTGCTGCTCGACGAGCCGCTCTCGGCGCTCGACCTCAAGCTGCGGCAGGCGGTGCGGATGGAGCTGAAGCAGATCCAGCGCGAGACCGGCATCGCGTTCGTCTTCGTCACCCATGACCAGGAAGAGGCGCTGACCATGTCCGACCGCATCGCGGTCATGTCAGACGGTCACGTGCAGCAGATCGGCACCCCGCGCGAGATCTACGAGGCCCCCGCCAACCGCTTCGTGGCGGATTTCATCGGCGAGACCAACTTGATCGAGGTTCCGGTGCTGGGCATCGAAGGCGGCATGGCCGAGGTCTCGCTGCCCGGCGGCCGCGCGCTGCGCTGCCCGACGCCACTCACCGGACCAGTGGGGCAGGGGGTGCTGTCGCTGCGCCCCGAGCGCATCGACCTCTGCGCGCCGGGCGAGGCGGACCTCGTGGTGACCGCGACCGATCAGGTCTACCTCGGCACCGACATTCAGCTGAAGGCGACACTCGCCGGCGGGCAGGAGCTGACGATCCGGCTGCAGAACGCCTTGGCCACCCGCTTGCCCGAAGCCGGCACACAGGTGGGGCTGAAACTGGAAGCGGGCGCGGCGCGCCTGCTCGCGGCCTGATGGCAGCGATGGCGCCGGGCGGCGCCTCTTCCTCGGAAATCTACAAGGGCAACGCGCCTCGGCTGCTGTTGCCCACTTGGGTGGTCATCGGGGTCTTCTTGCTGGTCCCGGTCGCCCTGATGGCGATCTATTCTTTTCTCACCAAGGAATTCCGCGGCGGCGTGATCTGGGAGTTCACGCTTGCCGCCTATGACCAGTTCTTCCTCGACCGCGGGCTGTTCGGCGACGAGCCGCCCAGCATCGAGTGGACCTACATCACCATCTTCTGGCGTTCGATCTGGCAGGCGGGCCTTGCCACGGTGCTCTGCCTGCTGATCGGCTTCCCGACCGCGTGGTTCATCGCCACGCGCGACGCCCGGATGCGCACGGTCTGGCTGCTGGTGGTGACCGTGCCCTACTGGGTGAACCTGCTGATCCGCACCGTGTCGATGAAGTTCCTGATCCGCGACGAGGGCCCGCTGAACGCCTTTCTGCTCTGGACCGGCGTCATCGACCAGCCCTTGGGTCTCATCAACACCAACCTCGCGGTGCAGCTCGGGCTGTTCTATTCCTACCTGCCCTTCATGGTGCTGCCGATCTATGCCGCGGTCGAGCGCTACGACTTCGCGCTCTCGGAGGCGGCGGCGGATCTCTATGCCGACCGCTGGACGATCCTGCGGCTGGTGATCCTGCCGGTGGTGAAGCCGGGGCTGGTGGCGGGCTGCATCCTCGTCTTCGTGCCCTCGCTCGGCGCCTTCCTCGCGCCCGACCTGCTGGGCGGCGCCAAGAGCTTCATGATCGGCTCGCTGATCGAGGAGCAGTTCAAGGGCGCGGCGGGCAACTGGCCCTTCGGCGCGGCGGCGGCGATGATCCTGATGACCATCGTGATGATCGTGCTGCTGGTCTACGCCCGATCCCAGACCCGGGAGGCCGCCGCATGAGACAGCTCGACCTGCGCCGCTTCCCCGGCTTCTTCGCGGTGACCATGCTCTGCGTCGTGGTGCTCTATGCGCCGCTGATGGTGGTGGCGGTCTACAGCTTCAACGCCTCGAGCTCGATCACCCTCTGGGGCGGCTTCTCGCTCGACTGGTATGCGGATGTATTTACCGGCCCCGAGGCCCCCAAGTTCCGGGTGGCGGCGATGAACTCGCTGATCATCGCGGTGCTGGCGGGCTGCGGCGCCACGATCATCGCCACGGCGGCGGCGGTCGCCATGCACCGGGCGGGCCGCTTCAGGGGCAAGACCGCGAGCTTCGCGCTGATCAACCTGCCGCTCATGGTGCCCGAGGTGGTGACCGCGGTCGCGAGCCTGATCTTCTTCACCGCCATCGGCTTCTCGGGCGGGGTGGGCACCATCCTTCTGGCGCACCTGACGTTCTGCATTCCCTTCGCCTACCTGCCCATCGCGGCCCGGATGCAGAGCATCCCCGACGCCTACGAGCAGGCGGCGATGGATCTCTACGCCACCCCGTGGGAGGCGTTCCGGCTGGTGCTGCTGCCGCTGATGATGCCGGGCATTTTCTCGGGCTTCCTGCTGGCCTTCATCATTTCCCTCGACGACTTCCTCATCACCAACTTCGTGAAGGGGGCGGGCGTCGAGACCTTGCCGACCGCCATCTTCGGCGCGGTGAAACAGGGCATCAAGCCCAACATCATGGCGATCTCCACACTGATGCTCGGCGTCTCGGTGGTGTTCGTCACCCTCTCCTGGCTGATCGGACGCAGCGGTCAGCCGGACAAAGCATAAAAAACCAACAGTGGAGACAACGATGAAGAAGATCCTCGCAACCTCACTTGCGGCCCTTGTGGCGGCCACCGCCGCGCAGGCCGAAGGCGAGCTGAAGCTCTACAACTGGTTCGAGTACATGCCGCAGGAGCTGCTCGACAAGTTCACCGCCGAGACCGGCATCACGGTGACCATGGACACCTACGACAGCAACGAGGCGCTGCTGGCCTCGCTCAAGGCCGGTCGGCTCGGGTCCTACGACATCGCCGTGCCGGGCGACTACATGGTCAAGATCCTTGGCGACGAGGGCATGCTCGACACCTTCACGCCCGACGAGATCCCGAACTTCGGCAACATCGAGGAGCAGTGGGTAAACGTGCCCTTCGACGAGGGCCGCCACAGCTCGGTGCCCTACCAGTGGGGCTCGACCTCCTTCGCGGTGAACCGCGAGGTCTTTGACGGCGACATCTCGACCACCGGCATCATCTTCGAGCCGCCCGCCGAGCTGAAGGGCAAGATCAACGTGCTCGACACCGCGGGCGAAACCCTGACGCTGGCCTCGCTGCACCTCGGCATCCCGCAGTGCACCAGCGACCGCGAGCAGCTCAAGGCGCTGAACGCGCTGGTGATGGGTGCCAAGGCCGACTGGGCCTCGTTCGGCTCGGACGTGGCCAAGGACGTGCTGGTCTCGGGCGACGCCGCCGCGGGCATGATCTGGTCGGGCTTCGCCGCCAAGGCCCGGGGCGAGGGCGCGCCGATCGAGTATGCCTTCCCCGAGCAGGGCGTCATCGTCTGGATGGACAACCTCACGCTGCTCAAGGACGCACCGAACCGCGACAGCGCTCTGGCCTTCCTGAACTTCATGCTCGAGCCCGAGAACGCCGCCACGCTCACCAACTACGCCCAGTACTCCGCCGGGGTGACGGGCGTGGCCGAGTTCCTCGACCCGGAGGTCGCAAACTCGCCCGAATCTAACCCGCCGGAAGGCACCAAGACCGTCTTCGTCGAGGCCTGCCCGGAAGAGGTGCAGGTGCTCTACGATGCCATCTGGACGAACCTGAAGAAGTAACACGACACATGAAACTCGCGCTCTATCAGGGCCCCGCGATCAGCGGGGCCACGGAGGAGGCTTTTGCCTGCATCCGGACCCAGCTCAACGGGGCCGCCGCTGCCGGCGCCGGGATGCTGGTGATGCCGGAACTCTTCCTGCCCGGCTACAACCAGCCCGAGATGCACGGCAGCCTCTCGCAGTCGCGTGGCGGCGCGTGGGAGACCCGGCTGGCGGCGCTTGCACACGAGGCGGGCTGCGGGCTGACCATCGGCTGGGCCGAGCGTGAGGGCGACAGGGTCTACAACGCCGCCACGGCCTTCGGGCCCGACGGGGCGGTGCTGGGCCACTATCGCAAGATCCAGCTCTTCGGGCCGATGGAGGCTGCCTCCTTCGTGCCCGGGGATGCCTACTGCACCTTCGAGTTCGGCGGCATGAAGGCCGCCCTGCTGATCTGCTACGACGTGGAATTCGCGCCGCATGTGCGGGCGCTGGCGGAGCAGGGCGTCTCGCTCGTACTGGTGCCGACCGCCAATCCCGCGGGCTTCGATCACGTGCAGAACTACACCGTGCCGGGCCGCGCCGCCGAGATGGGCCTCACCATCGTCTACGCCAACTACTGCGGCACCGATGCCGGGTTGCCCTTTGGCGGCCGCTCGCTGATCGCCGGACCGCTGGGCGACGCGCTCGTCAGCGCCGGCCGCGGCGAGGCGCTCCTCGTGGCCGATCTCGGCGTCCTCGGCGACCTGCCGAAGGCCGCGCTTTCCACCCAACTGACCGATTGCCGGGAACTCTGATCATGACCCTCGACCTCCCCAAGACCACCGACGACATCCTGACCCGCGACGTGCACCTCGTGCAGTCCTGGGCCGACCTCAACTCGCTCAAGCAGAACGGCGCCACCACGGCCATCGTCGAGGCCGAGGGCTCCTATGTGACCGACAGCCAGGGCAACCGGCTGATCGACGGCATCGGCGGGCTCTGGTGCGTCAATGTCGGCCACAAGCGCGCCGAGATCATCGACGCGATCACCGAGCAGCTCAACACGCTCGACTTCTACTCGACCTTCTACAGCTTCACCCACCCGAGCGCCGCGGCGCTGGCCACCAAGCTCGCCGAGCTGGCGCCGGGGAGCCTCAACAAGGTGCATTTCGGCAACTCGGGCTCGGTCGCGAACGAGACTGCGGTGCGGGTGCTGCACCACTACTACAAGCGGCTCGGCCAGCCCTCGAAGCGCAAGATCCTGAGCCGCCACGGCGCCTACCACGGCTCGACCCACCTCGCGGTGGCGATGACCACGCCGCACTATTCCGACGGCTGGCACAAGGCCGAGGGCATCGTCCACCACATGCGCAAGCCGCACTACTGGCGCGAGGGCGACGGCATGTCCGAGGCCGAGTTCACCGACGCGCTGCTGGCGGACATGAAGGCTGACATCGAGAGCATCGGGGCCGAGAACATCGCCTGTTTCATCGGCGAGCCGATCATGGGCGCGGGCGGCGTCATCGTGCCGCCGGCAGGCTATCACAAGCGTGCTGCCCAGCTCTGCGCCGAGTACGAGATCAAGGTGGTCTCGGACGAGGTGGTCACCGCCTTCGGCCGGCTCGGTCATTTCTTCGCCTCGAAGGACGTCTTCGATTTCCAGCCCGACATCATCACCACCGCCAAGGGCCTGACCTCGGGCTACCAGCCGCTTTCGGCCACGATCATGTCGGACGAGATCCACGAGGTGATCTCGGGGCCGGGCGGCGTGTTCCTGCATGGCATGACCTATTCGGGCCACCCCGCCGCCGCCGCCGCGGGCCTTGCCAACATCGCCCTGATGGAGCGCGAGCAGATCCCGCAGACAGTGCGCAGCACCGGCAAGCATTTCGAGGCCACGCTGAAGGGGCTCGACGATCTCGACATCGTGGGCGAGGTGCGCGGCAGCCACTTCATGATCGGTATCGAGTTCGTGAAGGACAAGGAGACGAAGGAGATCTTCGATCCGGCCCTGAACATCGGCCTGCGGGTGGCGCGCAAGGCGCAGGAGCGGGGGCTCATCGCGCGTCCGCTCGGCCATATCCTGATCCTGTCGCCGACGCTGATCCTGACGCCCGAGCAGATCGACACCATCGGCGCCATCCTGCGCGAGAGCATCCTCGACGTGATGAAGGAACTCTGAGGCCGGCGCGTCCGCAGAGGCGCCATAGGAAAACCCTAAGCAGGGTTTCGAAAGGCTTTAATGGCGCGGATGTCCACGCTCTGCCAAATCTTGCGTGCCGCCCCTGTTCCGCAACAGGGGCGGCACGGTCGTTCCGGGGACCTGCGGCGGTTGGCCGGGTCCGGGCGCGGGGGCCCAATTAAGGGCCAGCGCCGGAAACGCTTGACGACGGGCGGCTTCGGACGGACGAAATGATGCGCAGACGTGGCGGATGGCGCCACGGCAGGGCCCTGGGGGAAACGCAGACATGAATATCCACGATCCCGCCGCCGAACTCCGCTCTAACGTCGCCACGCCCTTCGAACGCGCCCATGCGATGCCGGTTTCGGTCTACACCAGCGAAGACTTCCTTGCGCTGGAGCAGGAGCACATCTTCGCCAGAAGCTGGCTCTGCGCCGGGCGCGCCGACGCGCTGAAGGAGCCGGGCGACTACCTGACCATGGAAATCTCGGGCGAGCCTGTCATCGTGCTGCGCGACCGCGATGGCGCCCTGCGCGCCATGTCGAACGTCTGCCGCCACCGCATGTCGATCCTGCTCGAGGGGCGCGGGCACGTGCGCGCCATCACCTGCCCCTACCACGCCTGGACCTACAACCTCGACGGCTCGCTGCGCGGCGCGCCCGCGATGGACATGAACACGAGCTTCTGCAAGGAGGCCTCCGGCCTGCCGGCAGTGCGTTGCGTCGACTGGAAGGGCTGGATCATGGTTACGCTCGACCCCGACCTGCCGGAACCGCACGAGACGCTCAAGGAGATGGACGACCTCGTCGGCTACCTGCCGATGGAGGATTACGTCGAGGTGTTCCGCGAGGAACACCGCTGGAACACCAACTGGAAGATCCTCGCCGAGAACTTCATGGAAAGCTACCACCTGCCCATGTGCCACGGCGGCACCATCGGCGGGGCGGTGGACCTGAAGAAGATGACCTGCCCCGAGGGCTATCCCGGCTTCAACTTCCACCACATCCTCAAGGACGACAGCATCGCGCTCTCGATCGCGCACAAGGACAACACCGTGCTCGAGGGCGAGGACCGCTACCGCACGTGGCTGCTGTCGGTCTACCCGTCGCTGATGATCACGCTGACGCCGGGCTATTTCTGGTATCTCTCGCTGACCCCGGACGGGCCGGGCCACGTCAGGATCCTCTACGGCGGCGGCCTGCACCCGGATTTCAGCAAGGACGATGACGCCGACCAGCATTTCGCCACGCTGAAGGGGCTTCTCGACCACGTCAACGACGAGGACCGGGGCTGCACCGAGCGGGTGTGGAAGGGCATGCAGGCCCGCCACGCCGTGCCCGGCGCGCTGTCGCATCTCGAGCGGCCGAACTACGAGTTCGCCACCTGGATCGCCGGGCGCATCCCGAGCTGACCCTCGCCGGGGCGCCCTTCGGGTCGTCGGGTCGGCGGGCAAACGAAGACAGAAGACAGCCCGGCGAGGGTCGGGCGGAAGGAGCAATCATGACCTTTTCGCTGGTGGCGCGCTGCGCCGAGACCGGACAGTTCGGGGTGGCGATCTCGTCCTCCTCGCCCGCCGTGGCGGCGCGCTGCGCCTTCGCCCGGGCCGGCGTGGGCGCGGTGGCCTCGCAGAACGTGACCGACCCGCGGCTGGGACCGGCGGCGCTGGATCTGATGGCCAAGGGCGCGGGCGCCGAAGAGGCCGTGGCACAGGTGCGCGCCTCAGGCGCCTTCATGGACTACCGACAGGTGCTTGCGGTCGATGCGCAGGGCGGCACGGCAATCCACTCTGGGCCGAACTCGCTGGGGATCTGGACGCAGGCCATCGGGCGCGACGTTGTCTCGGCCGGCAACCTGCTTGCCAATGACGGCGTGCCGGCGGCCATCGTCGCGGGCTTCGAACAAGCGACCGGCGCGCTGGGCGACCGGCTGATCGCGGCGATGCAGGCGGGGATGGCTGCGGGAGGCGAGGCCGGCCCGGTGCATTCGGCGGGGCTTCTGATCGTCGACCGCGAGAGCTGGCCCTATGCCGAGCTGCGCTGCGACTGGATCGACGACGGCTGCCCAATCAAGGCCATCGCCCGCGCATGGGAGGTTTACCAGCCGCAGGCGGCGGATTACGTCACGCGCGCGCTGAACCCTTCTGCCGCGCCCTCCTACGGCGTGCCCGGGGACGAGTGAGCGCATGCGGGTTCTCGAGCTTCTCGACCGTCTGATCGCGTTTCCCACCGTGTCTTCGGACAGCAACCTCGCGCTGGTGGACTGGGCGCAGGCGCAGCTTGCGGGCGCCGGTTTCGAGGTGACGCGGGTGCCGTCCTCCTGCGGCGAAAAGGCCGGGCTCATCGCCCGCCGCGGCGGCGACGGCGGGCTGGTCCTCTCGGCGCATACCGACGTGGTGCCCGCGCGCGGGCAGGCATGGACCCGCGATCCGTTTGCACTCGCCCGCGAGGGCGACCGGCTCTTCGGGCGCGGCACGACAGACATGAAGGGCTTCGTCGCCTGTTGCCTCGCGCTGGCCGAGGAGCTGCCCGAAAGCGCCGGACCGCTGGCCATCGTGCTGTCCTGGGACGAGGAGGTCGGCTGCCGCGGCATCCCGCAGATGATGCCCGCCGTGCGCGAGCTGTTGCCCGACCCGGCGCTCTGTGTCGTGGGCGAGCCCACCTCGCTGGTCATGGCCACCGGCCACAAGGGCAAGGCCGCCTACCGCGCCACCTGTCGCGGCGAGGCCGGGCATTCCGCCATGGCACCCCGCTTCAGGAACGCGCTGCACGTCGCCTGCGATCTCGTCGCCGCGGTCCGGGCCGAGCAGGCGCGGCTGATGGCCGAGGGCGCGCAGGATCCGGGCTACGACGTGCCCTGCTCGACCCTGCACGTGGGCACGCTCCACGGCGGCACCGCGCTCAACATCGTGCCCGACCGCGCCGAGGTGGCCTTCGAGATCCGCCACCTCGCCTCGGAAACGCCCGAGGCGATTCTGCCGCGGGTGATGGCGGGGCTCGAGGACGTCGAGCTCGAGCAGACGATCGCCTACCCGGGGCTCGACACCGACCCGGAGCAACCGGCGCTGGTGCGGCTACGCGGGCTGGCGCAGGGGACCGGAAAGGTTTCCTACGGCACCGAGGCCGGCTACTTCGCGGCGGCAGGGATCCCGACCGTGGTCTGGGGCCCGGGTGACATGGCGCGGGGGCACCAGCCGGACGAGTTCATCGAGCTGTCGCAGCTGGTGGACTGCATGGAGGCGCTGCGCAGGCTCGTGGCCTGAGGCGGCCCAAGCCCGCTCAGGGGGCAGCCGGCCGACGGATGGCTTCGGAGAAATCCGCGGCTCCTCCGGCGGCCTGCGCCTTGGTCGTGATCAGCGCCGCCGCACGCCGGTCGCCGACGCTTCCCTCGCCGGCCAGCACGCCCTGCGCGTCGATGTACTCCGGCAACCGCCCGGACAGGATCAGGCTGCTGTCGAGCGGCAGGCTCGGGTTCAGCACTTGCGCGAGCCCGTAGACCACCGTGGTGCAGTTGGCGGTGACGGTATTGTAGAAGCGCGGCGCCGCCTCGAGATCTTGCGCCAGCGTCACGTAGGACAGGAACAGCCGCCGCTGCTGGTCGGGCGTCAGGTCGATGGGGTAGAGCCGCACCTCTTCCTTGCGGTGGTTGGTGCGCAGCCGGACGATGTCGCCCTCGGTGGCGGCGATCAGCACCAGCTCGAACTGGCGGAAGAAGCCGCCGATCTCGTTGAAGCTCTCGTCCGCCTCGCGCCGGATCTCGACCGAGAACACGACGTGCTCGCCACCCGCGAAGCCGAAGCTCACCAGCAGGTGGGCGATGTCGGGATTGTTCCAGACCGAAGTCAGCATGTCGACGGTCTCGATCTGGCTCAGGTCGACAGTGCGGGTGATCCAGCGCTCTTCCGCGTGGTCGCTGTCCTGCCAGTGGAAGTCGCGCACGTCGCTGAGGGTGACGAGATCGCCCGCGACCTGCGCCTTCACGCCGCGGGCCACGTCCGGCGCCCAGTCGCGGTCGTCCGAGGGGCGGATGGTGGCGTACCATCCCGCGGTGAGCAGCGCCGCGAGGCCCACCACGACCCAGCCGAGCAGCGGCTGCCGCGCCCGCGCGTAGATCGCCACCACTGCGGCGATGGCCAGCAGCGCCCAGCCGAGGATCAGCGGCAGGCCCGCGAGGTGGAACCAGAGCGCCGTGGCAGTCCACGCGGTCCCGGCAAGCACTACGATCGCAAAGACCGCGTTGGCGGCGAATTTCAGGGGTCGGCTCATCGGCAAGTGGTCCCGCAGTTCCCGGCGCTGCCGTCCCCGGCAGCCGGGGCACGGCTGGACGGGGGCGCCCCGCGCCGCAAGGCGTTCCGGCGGGGCGGGGTCAAATCCGGCGTGCGCGGAGCGCGAAGACCTGCCGCAGGGTCTCGGCCGGCGAGACAGTGCGGAAGATGTCGCCCAGCATCGAGATGTCTGCGCGGATCCCGGCCAGCCAGCCGCCGCGCTTGGTGTGCTTGAAGGGGCTCTCGACGCCGGGCCAGTCGACGATGGCGATGCGCAACTCCTCGTCGAGCCAGAGCTCGTTGATGAAGACTTCGAGCCCGAAGCGGGGCAGCGCGCGCAGCTCGTCCAGACGCTCGGCCAGCAGGGCGCGCGGCATCACCCGCTCGCCCGAGATGTAGTCGATGCCGATGGCGCGCCAGACGCGCGGTGCGTTGCGGCGCAGGCTGATCGTGGCCTCGGCGCGGCGGTCAACCACCGGCGAGATCAGCGCCGCGAGGTGCTCGTGGTCGAGCCCCAGCAGATCGCTGTCGAGCATCAGGATGTGGCTGCCCGAAGCGGCTTCGACTCCCGAGGCCACCGCGCGGCTCTTGCCGCCGTTCTGCGGCTGGCGGATCACCCGGAGTCGGTCGTGTCGGGTGGCGAAGTCTTCAGCAAGGCCGGGGGTGCCGTCGGATGAGCCGTCATCTACCACGATCACCTCGTGGATCATGGGATGGTCGAGCACGGCTTGCAGCACGGCCCCGATGCGGGGGGCTTCGTTGAAGGCGGGGATGATGCAGGAGATCTTGGTCATTTGCGGGTTTGCTTCTTCAGGAACCAGACGATGCCGGTCAGCATGATCACACCAAGAAGTAGGAGCGAAACGCGCGCAATCCAGTTGTCGATCTGGCTGTAGGCGGATCCGAACGCATAGCCGATGGCCACGAAGAACAGGCTCTTGGGGATCGTGGCCAGCAGGTTCACCCAGAGGAACTTGGCCACCGGCATCCGGCCCAGCCCCGCCGCCACGAGGATCGGCGCCCCGGCGGAATGGGTGAGCTTTCCGAAGACGAGGGTCTTGCCGCCGCTGGTCCGGAAGTGCTCGGCCAGCGAGCTGATACGCGAGCGGCTGAGCCCGAGACGGTAGCGCCAGCGGATCGACAGGCGGTTCAGGCCCCAGCGGCCGAGCGCATAGAACATCGCGTCGCCGAAGAGATCCGCGAGGATGACCACGATGGCCACACTCCAGACGTCGAGCAGGCCGCGGCTCGCCAGCCATGCGGCGATGACCGTGACGATGGGCCCCTCCAACACGGCAATCGGGGCCAGGATCGCCAGACCGTCCTTGGCGATCAGCGCAGCAACCGTTTCCAGTCCCAACAAACTCTACTCCGCGGGGCGGGGGGAAGCCTCGGGCGCCATCTCGGTGCCCCGCCAGGTAATCCCGCGCCCTGCCCATGTGGCAACCCAGAGCGGAGGAAGCAAGACGTCCCGGAGGATCATGGCGCCGATGTCGCGGGCCGACGCGGGCCAGCCGGCGATGCGCGCAAGCGCGTATTCCGCACCGTACCACGCCAGCAGAAGCGGCAGGATCAGCAGCGCCGGCACCACGCCGAGCGCCGCGAGCCCGGCAAGCGCGGCCACCGGCACCAGCGGCCCCTGCAGGATCTCGGCCGAGAAGATCAGCGGGAAACCGTCGCGGCGCACCCGGCTCCAGCGCAGCTGGCGATCCCAGACGGTGCGGGCGTTGCGGGTGCCGATGGGCTGGGCGAAGAGACGGGGTGTCAGGCGTACGCGGCGGCCCTGGTTGCGCACCAGCTTGGTCGCGGCCACGTCCTCGGCGAGGTTGCGCCCCAGCGCCGGAAGCCCGCCGCCCCTCTCGAGCACCTTGCGGTGCCAGAACAGCGTCTTGCCCTGCGCAAAGCCCATGCCGAGCGAATCCGCGGCGAGCTGCCAGCGCCCCTGCGAGGTGTTCAGGAAGGCGCATTCCAGCGCCCCCCAGAAATTGCCCGGGCGGATCCCGGCGGGGGGCGATGAGACCAGACCCGTGTTGCCGCGCCACGTATCGACGAGGGTGCGCAGGTACTCGGGCGGCAGCAGCAGGTTGCTGTCGGTCATCGCCAGCCACTCGCCGCGGGCCGAGATATAGCCCTTGTGCAGGTTGTTGAGCTTCGGATTGCCGCTGATCGCAGTCTCTCCGCAGAGCAGCTCGGCCTCGACATGGGGGTTGGCGGCGATCATCTCGCGCACCAGCGGCACCGCGGGGTCGCGGTCGGAGGGGGCGCAGAAGATCACCTCGTAGCGCGGGTACTCCTGGACGAAGGACGAACCGAGGGTCTCGGCGTCGAACGTGTCGAGCCCGCAGACCGGACGCACCAGCGACACGAACGGCAGTTCGTCGTCAACGCCCGCGGGCGGGGCCTTGCGATAGCGCAGCGCCGCAAGCAGCGCGGTCAGGAGATGCACCCCGAGGGTGACGGCGAGGACGGTGGTGAGGATGATTTCGGTCATGCGATGCCCCCTGCAAGCGCGCCGTCGTTGCTTTTCGCGGGCTTGGGCAGCGCCGGAAGCGTGGCGGGGGCGGGGGGGAACTCGATGAGGAGGAGCGTGCCGCGGGTGTCCTCGGCCAGCGCCGTCAGGCTGTCGATCCAGTCGCCGCAATTGGCGTAGACCAGCTCGCCGTGCCGGCGCAGCGCTGGCTTGTGCGAGTGGCCGCAGATCACGCCCATGGTTCCGGACGCCTGCGCGAGCTTGATCAGCCGGCGCTCGAAGCGGTCGCCCATGGCCATCACCTGGTTGGCGCGGTCG
>NZ_JAATOS010000942.1:0-689 GCF_011806505.1 Salipiger sp. HF18
AGCGGACGCCAAGGGCCTGCTCAAGTCGGCGATCCGTGATCCGAACCCGGTGATCTTCCTCGAGAACGAGATCCTCTACGGCCGCTCCTTCGAGGTGCCGGCGCTGGACGACTTCACCGTGCCCTTCGGCAAGGCCAAGATCTGGCGCGAGGGCAAGGACGTCACCATCGTCAGCTTCGGCATCGGCATGCAGTACGCGCTGGAAGCCGCCGAGAAGCTGGCCGACGAAGGCGTCGACGCCGAGGTCATCGACCTGCGCACCCTCCGCCCGCTCGATTACGGCACCGTCATCGAGTCGGTGAAGAAGACCAACCGCTGCGTGACCGTGGAAGAGGGTTTCCCGGTGGGGGCCATCGGCAACCACCTCTCGGCCTACATCATGCAGAACGCCTTCGATTACCTCGATGCCCCGGTGATCAACTGCACCGGCAAGGACGTTCCGATGCCCTATGCCGCGAACCTCGAGAAGCACGCGCTGGTGACCACCGCCGAGGTGATCGAGGCAGTCAAGCAAGTCACCTATCGGTAAGGGAGCGAGACCAATGCCCACCGAAATCCTGATGCCCGCCCTGTCTCCGACCATGGAAGAGGGCACGCTGGCCAAGTGGCTGGTGAAAGAGGGTGACACCGTGTCCTCGGGCGACATCCTCGCCGAGATCGAGACCGACAAGGCCACGATGGAGTTCGAG
>NZ_JAATOS010000943.1:0-687 GCF_011806505.1 Salipiger sp. HF18
CGCATGTCCTTTTCATCGTCGACGATGGCGATCTTCATGGCTTTTGTCATTCTCGTCTTTCGCCCTTGTTCTGCCTTCGGTGCGGTCGGAGTGGTCATTCCGCCGCCTGGTGCGTTTCATTCAAGATAGGAAGCTGCATCTCGAAAACAGCCCCGCCGTCGGATCCGTTCCGCGCCGTCAGGCGCCCGCCGAGATCCGCAACGATGCCCGAGCTGATCGCGAGCCCCAGCCCGGTGCCGTCGCCGGGCTGCTTGGTGGTGTAGAACGGCTCGAACAGCGCATCGAGATCCTCGATGCCGTGGCCGTTGTCGCGCACGCTCAGGACCGCGGTCTCGCCGCTGGCGAGGATGATCTCGATCTCGGGGTGCGCCTCGGATTTGGTGGCGTCGATGGCGTTGCGCAGCAGGTTCACCAGAACCTGCTCGATGCGCATCCGGTCGCCCATCACCCGGACCGGCTCGTCTGGCAGGATCTTGGCGATGCGCACGCGCCGCGCCTTGAGCTGAGGCTCCATCATCGACAGCGACGAGGCCAGCGCCTCGCCCATGTCCACGGGCGACAGCTGCGACTGGCCCTTTCGCGCATAGGACTTGAGCTGTCGGGTGATGGCGCCCATGCGCTCGATCAGGTCGTCGATGCGGTGGAAGGCGGTCATCGCCTCTTCGGGCCGGTTGCGGCGCAGCAAGA
>NZ_JAATOS010000944.1:0-684 GCF_011806505.1 Salipiger sp. HF18
CAGCATGGGGTAGATGTTGGCGGGGATGTAGACCACCAGCCCGGCGAAGAGCCACGCCCAGACCCGCTGCAGGCTCGTGACGTCACGGCTCTGCAGGCGGGCACCGCAGCGGGTGCAGCGGGCGACGCCGGGGCGGTGAACGCGCCCGCATTGGGTGCAGCCCACCAGCCCCGCCGCCTTCGCGGTCAGGATGGGCGCCGGTGCTCCAGCGTCTTCCATAGGGTCACCCTGCTCATGAAGTTGTCTTTCAGCACGGTCACGATGACCAGCGCCACGAAGGCCCAGAAGGCAGGCCCGATGAAGATATGCGCCATGCCCGCCACCTTGACGAGCGCCACGGCGACGCCGACCACGAAGATCTCGGCCATGGCCCAGGGCCGCAGGCTCTCGGCCACGCGGAACACCACCTCGGCGTGGCGCGCGGGCGCATGACCGAAGGCCATCGGCGCCATCACGTAGATCAGCGCCCCGAAGCGGATCATCGGCACCACGACGATCAGCGAGGCCATGGCGATGGTCAGCGGCGCGGTGAGCCCGCTCGAGAAGGCCAGCACCGTGTCGAGCAGCGACGAGCGGTGCATCCGCCCCGCCGCCTCGAGCTCGAGGAACGGGAAGAAGATCGCGGCGATCATCAGGATCATCGCAGACACCGCCAGCATGATGATGCGGGTCATCGCGGTCTGG